>NZ_BAAAJK010000037.1:0-19491 GCF_039526905.1 Pseudonocardia kongjuensis
GAGCTCGTCGCCGCAGTTCAGACCCTCATGATCGCCAACGGATGATCAGGTTGGCAAAGGCTCACTGGCGAGTCCTGCGCAAGATCCGGTCCAGCCCGAACACCGCCGACAGGCTCATCGCCGCAGTTCAGACCCTCATGATCGCCAGCGCGTGATCAGGTTGGCAAAGGCTCACTGTCCCGGAACATATCGGCGAAGCCGCCACTGACGCCTAACCTTCCTAAACGCTCTTGCCCTTCATCACGGCAAGCTCGAGTCGGCCAGCGACCTATTAAGAGCAGCAGGAAACCCGAGCCGCGGATTAAAAGAGCGAGGCGTAGCGGCCCCTCACCTGGATCCTGCAGCTCAGCGCAGCGCCGATGCTGTCCTCGCTGTACTCGTTGGCACGTCTACGGAAACTTTCGCAGTCATCGCCGCAGTCATGCCGATGATCTTCCTCCTGAGGCTGAGCCGATTGTGAAGTTGACGGGTCACAGGACTACGTGTCGATACCCGCGCCGGGCGAACATATCGTCGTCGGGTACGGGGTGGACGGGGGCCTGGGATTAGGTGCTCCTCGAAGCTCTCATAGCCCGAGGTCGCGGCCGATGATCTCCTTCATGATCTCGGTGGTGCCGCCGTAGATTCGGGTGACGCGTGCGTCGGCGTAGGCGCGGGCGATCGGGTACTCGTCCATGTAGCCGTAGCCCCCATGCAGCTGCAGGCATTTGTCGACTGCGCGGCCCTGCAGCTCGGTGCACCACCACTTGGCCTTGGCGGCGTCGACGGCGGTGAGGCTGCCCTCGTTGAGGGCGAGAATGCACCGATCGACGTAGTGCTGGGCGATGTCGAGGTCGGTGGCGAGTTCGGCGAGGACGAATCTCGAGTTCTGGAACGATCCGATCGGGGTGCCGAAGGCGCGGCGGTCCTTGACGTACCGCAGCGTGTCCTCGAGGGCCGCCGCGGCACCGGCGAGCGCGCTGACCGCGATCGAGAGCCGCTCCCGGGGCAGGTTGGCGGTCAGCTGGCGAAACCCTCGGCCCTCCTCGTCTCCGAGGAGGTTGGCGACGGGCACCCGGACGTCGGTGAAGTTCAGCTCGGCGGTGTCCTGCGCGTGCAGGCCCAGCTTCTCCAGTTTCCGGCCCCGCTCGAAGCCGGGCATGCCGCGCTCGAGCACGACCAGTGACACCCCGCCGTGCCGCTGCGAGGGGTCGGTCTTCACGGCGGTGATGACGAGGTCGGCGTTGATCCCGTTGGTGATGAACGTCTTCGAGCCGTTGACCACGTAGTGGTCGCCCTCGCGCACCGCGGTGGTGCGGATGGAGGCCAGATCTGAACCGGTGCCGGGCTCGGTCATGGCGATCGCGGTGATCAGCTGCCCGGAGACCACGCCCGGCAGCCAGCGCAGCTTCTGCTCGGCCGAGGTGTACTCGAGCAGATAGGGCATGCAGACGTCGTTGTGCAGGGTGAGCCCTGCGCCCACGCCGGCGAGCCCGGCCCGCATGCACTCCTCGGCGACGACGGCGTTGAAGCGGAAGTCGGTGACCCCGGCTCCGCCGTAGGTCTCCGGCACGTCCGGGCCGAGGAAGCCGTTCTTCCCCGCGACCGCGAACAGGTCGCGGTCGACGATCCCCGCGACGTCCCAGTCGACGCGTCGGGGCACGGCCTCGGCCTCGAGGAACGCCCGGAACGCCTCCCGGAACGCCTCGTGGTCCTGCTCGTACAGTCTGCGCTGCATGTCGGCGTCCTTTCCCGTTCTAGATGTCCAGGACGAGGCGGGCCGAACGGGCGCGCGAGCAACACACCATCATCACGGTGTTCTCGGCGCGTTCGGCGTCGCTGAGCAGGGCGTCGCGGTGCTCGATCTCGCCTTCGAGGACGCGCGTCTCGCAGGTGCCGCAGACTCCCTCGCCACAGGAGGTGGGTATGTCGATGCCGTGGTCGGCGAGCACGTCGAGCACCGAGCGGTCCGGTGGGACGACCGCCGAGATCCCGGTCCGCTGCGCGACCACCTCGAAGGATCCGTCGTGCGAGGTGTCTACCGGCAGGGCGGAGAACCGCTCCACGTGCAGGGTGCCTGCCGGCCAGGCCTGGCATGCCGCCTCGACCGACTCCAGCAGCGGCTCCGGGCCGCAGCAGTAGACGGCGGTGCCCGCCTGCGGGGCGCCGAGCGCCTCCGCGATGTCGATCAGCCCCTCGGTGTCCTGCGGCACCAGGTGCACCCGGTCGCCGAGCTCCTCGAGCTCCTTGGCGAAGGCCATCGACGACCGGCTCCGGCCGCCGTAGACGAGCCGCCAGTCGGCGCCGCGGCGCTCGGCCTCGCGGACCATGGCGATGATCGGCGTGATGCCGATGCCACCGGCGATGAAGATGTACCGCTCGGCCTGGACGAGGGCGAAGTGGTTGCGTGGGCCGCGTACTCGCAGTGCGGTGCCTTCCTGGGCGTTGGCGTGGATCCACCGCGAACCGCCGCGTCCGTCCCGGACGTCGAGCACCGAGATCTCCCACTCGGCCCCTGTCCCGTGCAACGAGTACTGGCGGGCGCTGCCGTCGGGCAGGACGACGTCGATGTGGGCCCCGGGTTCCCACGCCGGCAGCGTCCTGCCCGCGGGCGCGGCCAACTGCAGGGACACGACTCCCTCGGCCTCGTCGACCCTGCGGACGACCTCGAGCTCCTGGATCTGCTCAGCCGCTGTCATTCCGGCCCTCCGAACGTGCCGTCGTTCTGATGTGCAGCTCCAGCAGGAGCTGGTCGGCTCCCGGGTCCGCGTCCGGGTGTCGGCGGCGGCGCTGCTGCAGCGCCTCCAGCTCCTCCTGGAGCGACTGGTTGCGCGCCATGAGGCGGCGCAGCTGCTCGTCCCGCACCCCCGGGAACCGGTTCTTCGCCGCGGCCGCGCGGTGGTCTGTGGGTTCCCGGACCCGCCCGGTCTGCGAGCAGAACGCCTCGATGGTGCGGTCGATGTCGGCGTTGTCCGCCTCGAGCCGGGTGTGCTCCCGGTCCCACGTCTCGGCCACCATCTCGAGCACGTGCAGGGCCGCCTTCAGCTGCCGTGCCTCGGCGCCGGCGGGCACCGAGGGCAGCACCTGCGCGGCGAGCTGGACCCGCACCCCTTCGAGCAGCTCTCCCACCGTCGGTCTCAGCACGGCTCCCCCTTCGCGATCCACTCCAGGCTCTGCGCCACTGCGGGGGCCACGGAGCGGGCCCGGTCGATCAGCCGCAGGTTGGTGCTGCGCCCGTCCACCACCGAACGAGCCGCCTGCAGGCTGATGGTGGCGAACTTGACCTCGCAGAACACGCGGTGCCACAACAGCCGATCTGCGCCCACCCGCACCCCGGCCGCCGACTCGTAGGTCGCGATGAACTCGGCCAGCGGGACGAACCGCTCCGGGCTCCAGAAGCTGCGGTACGCCCAAGCGAGGTCCTCGATCGGGTCCCCGAGGTGGGCCAGCTCCCAGTCGAGCAGTGCGGTGATCCGCTCGCCCTCGTAGAGGACGTTGCCGGGCCGGAAGTCGCCGTGCACGACCGCGGCACGGTCGGGCTCGGTCTCGTGGTCGGTCAGCCAGTCGAACAGCCACGACAACGCCGGGAGCGGCTCGAGCCTGCTGGCCACGAACCGCTCCCGCCACAGCTGCACCAGCGGCTCGCTCGCAGGGAGCCCGTGCGGGTCCGCGCGGTGGAGCTCGGCGAGGGCGCGGGCCAGGTCCAGGGTGCGGGCCCGGCCCATCGCCGGCTCGCCCTTCAGCCAGGCGACCGGGTCCGCCTGGCCCGGCAGCCGCTCGAGCAGAACGGCGGGCCCGCCGAGCAGCTCGCCGCCGAGATCGTGCGCCCACACCGTGGGCGCACGGACCCCCTGCGGCACGACGGCCTCCAGGACGGCCACCTCCCAGGCGGGGTCGGTGGTCACCTGGGAACCCGCGGCCCGGACCAGCAGGATGAGTGGTTCCTTGCGCCGCGCCCCTCCCTCCACCCAGGAGGCTTCGCACGACCAGGCGAGTCTGGCGTTGCCCCCGAAGACCCGCACGGGGCGGGACACGGTGATGCCCTCGGCCCCGGCCACCCGGTCGGCCAGCAGCCGGGTGACGCGCTCCGCGACGTCCGCGGAGTCCAGGTCAGCCGGCGGTGCCGGGCTCGGTGAGGTGCTCGGGAGGGGCGAGGTCATCGGACCCCGGCGGCGACCCGCATGGTCTCGCCGGTGACCGCGTCGGACTGGGGTTCGAGGAAGAAGGCAATGCCCTCGGCGAGGTCGTCCGGCGTCGCGAGGTCGCCCAGCGTCGTGTAGTCGAGGTGGCGCTGCATGTAGTCGTCCTGGATGAACTGCTGCACGCGGGCGCTGAGCACGAGCCCGGGCGCGATGCAGTTGGCCCGCACGCCCTTGCGGCCGGACTGCACGCTGATCGTCTGGGTCAGGGCGACGACGGCGGCCTTGGCCGAGTTGTAGGCGATGTTGCCCAGCTCCAGCCGGTTGGCGAAGGCGGCGAGGGAGGCGACGTTGACGATCTTCCCGTACTGCTGGGCGAAGAAGTGCGGCTCGAGCGCGCGGCACATGAGGAAGGCGCTGTTGACGTTCAGCGCGAACATCTGGACGAAGTCCTGCAGGGAGTAGTCCGCGAGCGGGACGTCGTAGACGTCCTGGTTGATGTTGACCATTCCGCCGGCGACGTTGGCCACGCCCTGCACAGACCCGAAGGTCTCCAGGGCGGTCTCGACGACCTGGGCGACACCGTCCTCGGTGGTGAGGTCGGCCTTCACCACCTCGAGCTTGCCGGGCAGGTCCTGGGTCGCCTCGGCGGTGCCGGCCAGCCGCTTGCCGCTGAGGTCGGTGCCGACGACGTTGGCGCCGGTGCGCAGCAGCCGCGCGACGGCGGCCCCGCCGATGCCGCCGCCGGCACCGGAGACGATGTAGGTGCGCTGGTCCAGGGGGAGGTCAGAGCGAAGGGTCTGGTAGCTGACAGCCATGAGTGCCTCGCGGCCTTTCAGATGTAGGAACGCTGGTTGAACTTCGGCTCGCGCTTCTCGCGCAGGGCCGCGAGCCCCTCGGCCGCCTCGGGTCCGGTGAACCCGAGGATGCCGAAGGCCAGGGACGCCTCGAAGGACGGCCACGCGGAACGGACCCAGTTGTTGAGCGACTGCTTGGTGAAGCGGAGGGCGCTGGGCGCCCCCGCCGCGAGGCGGGTCGCGATCTCCAGGGCCTTGTCGTCCACCGCGTCGTCGTCGACGGCGAGGGACACGAGCCCGATCTTCTCGGCGTCCTCACCGGTCAGCGCCTCGTTGAGCAGCAGGTGGTACTTGGCCTTCGCCATGCCGCACAGCAGCGGCCAGATCGCCACGGCGTGATCGTCCGCGGCGATACCCAGGGTGGTGTGCCCGTCCACGATCTTCGCCGTGCGGCCCGCGACGCTGATGTCGGCCAGCAGGGCCGCGGCGAGCCCGCCGCCCGCGGCGGCCCCGCTGATCGCGGACACGATGGGTGTGCTGCAGTCCAGGATGTTCTGGACGAGCCTGCGGCCGTCCTTCCACATCTTGCAGCGGAAGTCGTAGTCGTCGATGATCTGTTGGACCATCTCGAACTCGCCGCCCGCACTGAAGGCCCTGCCTTGACCGCCCAGGATGACGGCGGAGACCTCCGGGTCGGCGTCCACCAACGGCCAGATGCCCGAGAGGTCGGTGTGCATCTGGTAGTCGAAGGTGTTCATCTTCCCGCGGTTCAGCGTGATCCGCAGGACGTGCGGTGCCGGACGGTCCAGGTCGAGGTTCTCGTACTCGGGGTAGACGACGTCGTCACTCATTGCTGGTTCTCCGCTCCGAACTCTTCGCGCAGGGCGGCCTTGGCCACCTTGCCGTACACAGCCCGCGGCAGGTCGTCGCGGACCTCGACGCGGCTGACCTTCTGGTAGTTGGCGAGCTGGGCGTTGCCCCACGCCCGCAGCTCCTCCGGATCGATGGTCGCCCCGGGGCTCGGGATCACGATCAGGAGCGGCGTCTCACCCCACTTGGGGTGCGGCACGCCGATCGCCGCGGCCTCGCTCACGTCGGGGTGACGGACGAACACGCGCTCGATGTCCGCCGCGAAGATGTTCAGCCCGCCTGAGTTGATCATGTCCTTGATGCGGCCGGAGACGTAGAGGAAGCCGTCCTGGTCGAGGTAGCCGACGTCCCCGGTCCGCAGGAAACCCCGGCCGTCCGGCGCGGTCCACACGGACTTCGCGGTCAGGCCCGGGTTCTTGTAGTAGCCGGTCATCATGCCGATCGAGTGCGCGACGATCTCGCCGGCCTCACCGTCGGGCAGCTCGGCGCCCTGCTCGTCGATGATCCGGACGTCCTCGAGCATCAGCGGCTGACCCACCGAGGTGCGCTTGCCCCTGGCCGCGTCCTCGGGAAGCCGCAGCGTGGCGAAGCCCTCGGAGAAGCCGTAGACCTCGTGGATCCCCCCGTTCGGGAACGCCTCCTCCAGCCCGACGTAGACCTTCTCGGGAATGGGCTGGCCGGAGGTGATGATGCAGCGCAGGCTGCTGACGTCGTAGTCCGCCCGGGCCGGATGGTCCAGGATGCTGATCCACTGTGTGGGCACCAGGAACGCGTGGGTGCCCTTCTCGCGCTGCACGGCGTCGAGGAAGGCCTCCGCGGTGAACTTCGGCAAGATCACGACGGTGCCACCGCGATACATGGTCGGCATCATGGTGATCCAGCTGCCCGAGGCGTACGGCGGTGTGCCGAGCACCGCGACCGAGTAGCGGTCGATCTTCAGCCCCATCGCGAACCCGTACGGGTACATCATGCGGCTGACGTGAGTGTGCTCGATGCCCTTGGGATCACCGGTGGTGCCCGAGGTGTAGAGGATGGTGATGATGTCGTTCGGCAAGATCTTGACGCCGCACGGGCTCCCGGACGCGGCCGAGAGAAGGTCGCCGAGCGAGCGCCAGCCATCGTGCGCCGGACCGGTCGTGACGAACCCGTCGGTCCGGATACCGGAGAGCTGGTCACGGATGCGGTCCAGCCGTGGCTCGGTCGTCGGATCGGCGATGATCAGCGCGGCGTCGGAGTCGGTGGCCAGCCGGGCGAGGGACTCGTCGTCGAGCAGCACGTTCAGCGGCACGGTGACGCACCCGGCCTTGGCGCTGCCCCAGAAGGCGATGAACGCCGCCAGGGACGTGGACATGTAGAGGGCGACCTTGTCGCCCTTGCCGAGGCCCTCGGCCTTCAGCACGTTGGCGACGCGGTTGGTGCGCTCGTCGAACTCCCGCCAGGTGAGCCGCTCGTCCTCGCAGACCACCGCGGTCCGGTTCGCGAGATAGCGGGCGTTGTGCGCGATGACGTCGGGACACATCAGCGCGAAGTCGTACTCCAAGCTCACGATGACCTCCTTGTCCTAGCCCCGAGGGTCGTGGCCTCGAGGGGCGTCGGGTGTGGGCCGGTCACAGGAAGCTCCAGCCCGGGGCCCCGTCCCGGCAGGCCTCGTAGACGTCCGGTTCGACCGGTTGCAGGATCCCGGTGGTCTGCCTGCCGTCGTAGGTGACGCGGCAGTGGTGCTCGTCGAGCCCACGCAGGCGTAGGCGCACCGCAGGATCGGTGACGTCGAAGCGGTCCCACTCGACGTGGGGCGGCCCGCTGTACTCTCCGGGGTGCAGCCCCGAGTCCGGCGTACCGCCGTAGAACCCGCAGGTCATGTATGCGGTCTGGTGGCCCAGCCGCTGGAGGTGCAGGCGGCGTCGGGTGCCGTCGTCGAAGGTCAGGTCGACCACGCCCTCGACGAACACCTGGGTGTCCTCCTCGAAGCGCAGCCTGCGCGACACCTCGCGAACCCGGCCGCTGCCCGGCCGCTCGTCATCGAAGCCGTAGAGCAGTTGCTTGCCCCAGATCCCGACGTCGTGCAGGTCGATCCAGATGCCGCCCTTCCAACCGGGTCGGTGGGTCCGCCCACCGTTGAGAGCGGGGCCACCGACACCGCGCCCCACGCCCCAATGCCGGTCCCGAGTCCCGCGAGCCCTTCCGAGGGTCCACTCCGTACGGTGCTCGCCCACCTGGACCCACCCTTCGAGCCGGCCGAACCCCTCGAAGCCGGCGGTGACCTGGCGTTCGCCGGTCTCCACCTCGGGGCCCCAGGCCGCGCCGTACACCTGGCGGCGGGTGTCCTCCCAACTCAGGTCGAAAGAGAAGCCCCACTCCCCGTCCGCCAGCGTGTGCCGCCAGCGCCGCATCCCGGTGACGATCCTGCTGCGCAGCGGCCCGACCTCGAACAGCGCGCCGTCCCCGTCGGTCTTCTCCCGCGCGGGGCGGAAGGCCCGCACCGAGCGGTGGTCCCCGCGCAGGTTGGCGATCGCGTAGGACTCGACCCGGCCGAGATTGGGGTACCACGTGCCGCCGACCGCGAGCAGCAACTCGCCCACGTCGTCGTGCCAGACGTTCCAGTGCCGCTCGAAGAACCGCGGATCCGAGGAGGCCTGCGCTGGGCCGCAGACCGGGTATGGCCCGGTGTGGACGAAGTGGTCGTCGCGCGCGACCAGCTCGAACGTCTGCTGTGCGGTCATCCCAGCAACACCGGGAGCCGCTGTGGGCCGCGCGCGACCAGGGAGTTGACCCACGGGATGGATTCCAGCGGCTCGGCCAGGCGCAGGTTCGGGAACCGCGTCAGCAGTTCGGTGAAGGCGATCTGCGCCTCCAGTCGCGCCACCGGGGCGCCGAGGCAGAAGTGCACGCCCTTGGAGAAGGCGAGGTGGGAGTTCGGGCGCCCGGTGATACGCAGCTCGTTGGGGGCGTCGAAGACGGCGGGATCGCGGTTCGCCGCGGCGAGCATCGCGAAGATCCGGTCGCCGGCGCGCAGTTTCTGGCCGCCGAGCTCGGTGTCGGAGGCCACCAGCCGCCCGGCGGAGAGCACCGGGGAGTCGAAACGGAGGAGCTCCTCGACAGCCGTGGCGACCAGACCGTCCAGGTCGGCGACCAGTGTGCGTGCGACGTCCGGGGTCGCCTGCAGGGCGAGCAGCCCGTTGCTGAACAGGTGAGCGGTGGTCTCCTGGGCACCGTTGGCGATCATCATCATGCTGGCGATCAGCTCATCGGAGGTCAACGTCTGGCCGTCGACCGTGCTGGTGATCATCCGGGTGAGGACGTCATCGCGCGGCTCGGCGCGGCGTTGCTCGATCAGCCCGCGGAACAGCTCAGCCATCGAGTGCGCCCCGTGCCGCGCCCGCCCGTACTTGTCCTCCACCCCACGGGCGCTGCCGATGAACAGCATCATCTCGTCCGACCACTGCTTGACCTCAGCCAGCCGGTCCCGCGGCACGCCCAGCAGATCCATCACGACATAGCCAGGCACAGTCAGCCCGAAGCGGGTGTAGAAGTCGAACGGCTCGTCCTTGGGCAGCTCGTCGAGGACGTCGGTGACGATCCGGGTCGTGGACTCCCGCAGCGACTCGACCATCCGCGGATTGATCACCGAGGCAAGGTGCCGGCGCAGGCGCGTGTGGTTCGGCGGATCCTGAAAGACCATCCACAGCGAGAGCCACCGCAGCACGTCCGCCGCTGTGGTGCGCCGCGGCTCCGGCAGCCGGTCAAGGATCTGCACCATCCGGTCGGCCGAGAACACCTGCGGGGTCGTGACGACGGTCTGCACGCTGGCCCAGTCGACGGCGACCCAGCCCGCCAGCGGCTCGCTCCAGTGCACGCCGCCGGCCGCCCGCATCTCCGTGAAGAGGGGATACGGGTCACGCAGCACCGCGTCGTCGGTGGGGTCGAATGTCACAGCCATGGGATCACTCCGTTCTCGACGGCTCGGAGCCTGACACGCACGGTCGAGGGGAGGCGAGGGCTCTCCAGTCAGGATTTTGGACGCGCGTACAAGTCCGAGGCCGCGCTGTGCTCCCGGTCATTGTGAGAGCTGTGCCACTGTCACCCCATGACCATCCCGATCAAGCGTGTCGTCACCGGCGTCGACGCCAAGGGCACGTCCGTCGTCTACTCCGACGAGCCCGCCCCGCCCGTCGAGCTGGCGCTGATGCCCGGCGTGCAGATGTTTCAGCTGTGGGGGACCGAGGGCCCCATCATCAGCCCGGTCACCGACCCGAAGCCGGCGAACCCGACGTTCTTCCCGGGGCCGCGAGGCACCCGCTTCGGCGTGTTCCGTTTCCCGCCCGAGACCGCTCCGGACCCGGACGCCCCCGCGCCGGACACCGCCGCTCTCGAGGCCGGCGCCGCCGAGGCCGAGGCGAAGGTCCCGGGCCTGCTCGGGGTGTTCGAGCCCGACGCCCCCGGTATGCACCAGACCCAGACGGTCGACTATGTGGTCGTACTCGAGGGCGACATGGCGGTCGAGCTGGACGACGGGGTGGAGGTCGCGCTGCCCGTCGGCTCGTGCGTCGTGCAGAACGGGGCCCGCCACGGCTGGCGCAACAAGGGCACCACACCGGGAACCCTGGCCTACGTGATGGTTTCGGCCGACTGACTCGGCCGGGAGAAGGAGAACCATGTCAACGCAGACACTTCCGGACGTCGATGCCGTCGTCGTCGGTGCCGGTTTCGCCGGGCTTCGCACCATCCACGAGCTCCGCCAGCTCGGCCTGTCGATGCAGGTGTTCGAGGCGGGCACCGATGTGGGCGGCACGTGGTACTGGAACCGCTACCCGGAGGCTCGCACCGACACCGAGAGCTGGGGCTACTGCCTGTTCTTCGACCGCGAGCTTTACGAGACCTGGGACTGGCCCGAGCGTTTCCCGGGCCAGGCCGACGTGCTCGCCTACCTGCAGCACGTCGCGGACAAGCACGACATGCGTAAGGAGATCCGCTTCAACACCCGCGTCAGCGGCGCGTGGTTCGACGAGGCGACCAACCTCTGGACCGTGCGCACCGAGGACGGCAACGAGCTGCGCAGCCGCTTCCTGATCACCGGGCTTGGATGGCTGGGAGTCGCCTACAAGCCGCCGTTCCCGGGTGCGGACACCTTCGAGGGCGAGACGTACGTGACGTCGCAGTGGCCCCACGAGCCCGTTGACTTCACGGGCAAGCGGGTCGCCGTCATCGGGACCGGCGCCACCGGCATCCAGACGATCACCGGCGTCGCGCGCGTCGCCGAGCACCTCACGGTGTTCCAGCGCACCCCGAACTACGTGCTGCCCTCGCGCAACCACGCACTGAGTGAGTTCCAGCGGACCGCGCTCAAGCGGGACTACGACACGATCGCGAAGAAGACCCGCGAACACGTGTTCGCCTTCCCCATGGACGCCGCCGGCCGGCTCGGCTCCGAGCTGTCCGACGAGGAGCTGGAGAAGGTCCTCGAGCGCGGCTGGGAGACCGGCGGATTCCGCTACATCTTCGAGACCGTCGACGACATGCTGGTCGACCAGCGGACCAACGACGCCGCCTCGGAGTTCGTCCGCCGCAAGATCCGGACCATCGTGCACGACCCGGAGACCGCCGAGCTGCTCTGCCCGACCTCGCACCCGATCGGCGGTAAGCGCCCGCCGTTGGGCTCGTTCTACTACGAGACCTACAACCGGCCCAACGTCTCGCTCGTCAGCGTCCGCGAGGACCCCATCAAGGAGATCACCCCGGCCGGGTTGCGCACCGGCACCGCCGAGTACGAGTTCGACGTGATCATCTACGCGACCGGCTTCGACGCCATCACCGGGCCGCTCACGAACATGAACGTGCACGGCACCGCGGACCGGTCGCTGGGTGAGGAGTGGGCGGGCAATGCCCGCATGCACCTCGGCCTCACTGCCGCGGGCTACCCGAACATGTTCGCGATCCTGGGTCCGCAGGCCCCGTTCGCCAGCCATCCCCCGGTGATCGAGGCACAGGTCGAGCTCACCGGAAAGCTGATCAAGCATGCCCTCGACACCGGGTCCGAGCGGGTGGAGGCCACCGAGGAGGCCACCCAGGGCTGGTCGGACCTGTGCGACCTGATCCTCGATGCCACCCTGATTCCGCAGGGCATGGGGGATCGGCCGTGGTTCCTCGGCGCGAACGTGCCCGGCAAGAAGCCGAGCGCCCTGTGCTACCTGGGCGGCATGGCCGGCTACGGCGCCGAGGTCGCCAAGGAGGTCGAGTCCGGGTTCCCCGGGTACCGGTTCTCCTGACCTGCGTGTCCACCGCGGCACCCGCGTCCTGGTCTTCCAGGGCGCGGGTGCCGTTGGGTTGCCCGTAGCGCGCCACGTCGGCGTGCAGGGGTCGGGGCGGGACGACGTCGTGCCGGCCACCCGGACCCCGCCGATGGGGCGGGGCCCGGCGCGGCTCAGTCGGCGGCTCCGGGTCCTTCTGCGCGGCTCTCCCCGTCGCCCGGCACTTCGGCTTCGCCCGGCACCTCGGCTGCGGGCGACTCGGACACGGCGGCGGGCATCAGGCCGTGTAGGCGCAGGACGTGAACGGCGAGCTGGGCGGTCAGATAGTCGTCCTCGTCCGTCGTCACCGAGAGCCCAGTCTTCTTCTCGATGTTAGTCAGCCGGTAACGGACGGTATTGGGGTGCACGCCCAACGTCTCCGCGCAGGTACGCACACCGCGTCCGTTGCGGACGAATGCCTCGAGGGTCACGAGGAGCTCGGCCGACTTGGCCGAGTCGTCGAGCAAGGCGCCGAGTGCGTCATGCGAGATCCGCTGCGCCTCGGCCCGCCCGGCGGTGGCCAGGAGCAGACGCGCGACGCCGAGCTCGCCCGCGGACATGACGACCTCGGCCGGATCCGACAGATGCTCGCGCATGCACCGCAGAACCTGGCTGGCCTCGCGATGGGCCTTGACATCGTGGGTCGGTTCGTGGACCACCCCGGACACGGCGCCGTAGAACTCGGCAGGCCCGAGCCGGTCGATCGCCTCCACGAGCCGCTTCCTGACCCAGGCCACCGCCTGACGGGCATCGAGGGCCGCAGGCACCTCGACGACGAGGGCGATGTCCGCGCCCGACCATGTACCCAGGACAGCCGACGGGGACTCGCGGTCGGTCATCAGGCGCGCCACCGTCTGCGGGATGAGCCGGTCGAGGGAGTCACTCGCCTGCCGGGCGCCCAGCAGGCAGACCACCCGCGGCACGTCCAAGCGCACTCCGAGCGACCGAGCACGCTCGGCGAGGTCGACGTGCTCGCCACGGATCAAACTGCCCGTGAACGCCTCGGTCGCGTGCCACGCGAGCTCGTCATCGAATCCCTGCCGGGAACGCTCGAGCGCAATACTGTGCGCGGCACGCCGGATGATGACCTCATCGAGCGGGCTGAACCGGGCACCCACTCGGCCGGCGACGACGACGTAGCCGTGGCGGCCCGCCTCGAGGTCGATAGGAGCAACCAGGAAGCTACGCCCACCGGACGCGTCCACACGACCTGTGGACCCACGCTCCAGGGACACGAAGACGTCGTCGTCCACGGGTTGCTGCAGCTCCTCGAGGGAGCGCGGAAGCGCCTCGGAGCCGCTCCCTCGCGTCAGGCGGCGAAGCGCAGAGTCGTAGACCGCGCACGGCTTTCCCAACAACTCCGACACGACCTCCGCAGCCTCCGCGACCCCTCGGCCGCGAAGGAGCGCGTCGGTCAGCCTGCCCTCCATCCGGTGCGCGCGTTGCAGGAGGTCAAGCTGCCGGCCCTGAGTTTGCAGACTGCGCCGGAGTTGGGTGGTCAGCTGAGCCTGGTTGATCGCGGTAGCCGCCAGCTCGGCGAAGGAGATGGCCAGCTCCTGGTCGAACTCGGACACGTTCAACACCGCGTCCTCGCTGTCCAGGCAGACGATGCCGATCACCTCACCACGCAGCACCATCGGCACCCCGAGGAGAGCCCGTGTCCGCCACCGCCGCATCGCCGAGCGGACCGGTCGCGGGTCGGCGGTGGTGTCCGCCAGGAGCACTGGTCGATGGGTCTCCAGGATCTCCCGGGTGAACTCGTCCCCGGGAAAGCCGCTGACCAGCTTCTTGACCAGCGCGTCGATGTCGCTGGCGGCGTGCGCGGCCTGTCCGTGCAGCAGCCCGGTCTCCCGATCCAGCAGGTGCAGGCTGCACCGCGTGGCGCCGGTGAGTTCGGCCAGGGTGTCCACGACAAGGTGGAAGACGGCGTCGAGGTCACGCTCCTCGGCCAACGCCGAAGCCAGATCGCGGAACGCGACAAGGGCAACCTGCTCCGGGCTCCTCGCCTCAAGGCCTTCGGGGCCGGTGACCGTTACCGAACCCACTGCTCAGCTTCCTCGATCACACGACCCCCATTGGTCCGAAACGCGCTGCGATGCTAGCCCTTCGACTGCTCGCGGACGAGCCCCGAGATTTGGACTGCGGTACAACGCGCGCCCACCCGCGCCATTCCGCAGCGCTGAGGCGGGCGTCACGCTCTGGTCATGACCGACCAGAGCGACGACGTCGTCGCGGCCGCCCCTTCGAGTTCCCCGGACGCTCCGCCGAGTCGTCCTGTCCGGAGCCATCGGCAACTTCATCGAGAACTACGACTTCGTGGCCTACGCATTCGCGGCGTCCGCGATCTCCGCGAACTTCTTCCCGGCCACGGACCAGACAGCCGCCCTGCTCGCCACCCTGGCGGTCTTCGGCGTGCCCTATCTGGTGCGCCCGCTGGGTGCGATCGTGTTCGGCTCCCTCGGCGACCGCGTCGGGCGCAAGCACCTGCTGGTGGTGACGATCGCCCTGATGGCCGGGTGCACCACTCTGATCGGGCTCCTTCCCACCTACGGCACGATCGGAGTCTTCGCCCCTATCCTGCTTGTGCTGCTGCGCATGCTGCAGGGCTTCGGGTTCGCGGGCGAGTTCGCCGGCGCCGCCACCTATGTCATGGAGCACAGCCCGCGCACGCGGCGGGGGCTGACCGCAGGCCTAATGCAGTCGGGGACCGGCTTGAGCTACCCGGTGCTCGCGGCGGTCGCCCTGCTGCTGGGCAGCACGCTCGGCAGCGAGGCGTTCAACTCCTGGGGCTGGCGCATCATCTTTCTGATCAGCGCCCCGCTCGGGCTCGTCGCGCTGTACATCCGCCGCAAGCTCACCGAGTCGCCCGAGTTCGAGCGGCTCCGCGCGCACAAGGCGACCTCGGCCGCCCCGCTGCGGGAGAGCGTGCGCACCCAATACCGGCAGCTCGTGGCTGTGACGCTCTACCTGTGCGCCTACGCCGTCGGCTCCACCATGATCATCGTCTACGTGCCGGTCTACCTGCGTACCACCGTGGGTCTCGACGACCAGACCAACCGCATAGTCTCCGTGATCGTTCTGCTGGCCATGGGGTTGACCATCCCCCTGTTCGGTCTCCTGGTCGACCGCCTCGGCCGCCGCACGGTCCGGCTCATCGCCACCCTGTCACTGGCCGTCATCGCGCCGCTGGCGTTCTCGCTGGCCGTGAGCACCGGCGTCGGCGGTGCGCTGATCGGCTTCGGACTGCTCGCCGTGGCCCAGGGCCTCAACTTCGCGATCGCGCCGCTGACCACGGTGGAGTCGTTCCCGGCGGCGCTGCGCTACACCTCGGCGGGCCTGGCCTACAACATCACCGTGGCCATCGTCGGCGGCCTCACCCCGCTGGTCGTGGCGTGGATCGTCGCCAGCACAGGATCGTCCATTGCCCCGGCCTGGTTCGTCGTGGCTCTGAGCGTGCTGTCGATCTTCGGGATCGTCCTGATGAGAGACACCTCTGCCGCGGCGACGTCCGACATGTCATCCGGCACTGCTGTCGAAACGCCCTGACCCCGTACGCCACCCATCCGCTCCAGACCATCACCGACACCTGCCGGCCGTGCTCCCCCGCGGCGACCGGCTACAACAGGAGGACCCATCGTGAACAGCGTCGCGGGCAAGGTCGCCTTCATCACCGGGGCGGCGCGCGGCCAGGGCCGCAGCCACGCCATCGAGCTCGCCAAGGCAGGCGCAGACATCATCGCCGTCGACATCGCCCACGACCTGCCCGAGCTTGGGCTGGGCTACCCCCTCGGCTCGGCCGAGGAGCTGGCCCAGACCGCAAAGGAGGTCGAAGCGCTCGACCGCCGCATCGTCACCGCCCAGGTCGACGTGCGCGACGCCGAGGGCCTCGCCAACGCCGTCGAGCAGGGGGTCGCCGAGTTCGGCAGGCTCGACATCGTGGCCGCGAACGCCGGCATCGCCGCCTCGCCGGTACCGGCCCACGAGATCACCGAAGAGCGCTGGACACAGATGATCGACATCAACCTCACCGGCGTGTGGAAGACTGTGCGCGCCACGGTCCCCCACCTCATCGCCGGCGGCAACGGCGGCTCGATCATCCTCACCAGCTCGATGGCCGCACTGCGCGTTTACCAGGGCATCGCGGCCTACAGCGCCGCCAAGCACGGCCTGGTCGGCCTCATGAAGACAGTTGCCGCGGAGCTAGCCCCGCACTCCATCCGGGTCAACACCGTGCACCCGACCCAGGTCGACACCCCGATGGTGATGAACGAGGAACTTTTCAAGATCTTCCGACCGGACCTGACCAACCCCATACGCGAGGACTTCCTCGCGGCCTCCGCGAGCCTGCACGCCCTTCCCGTCGCAGTGGCCGAGCCGGTCGACATCAGCAAGGCTCTTGTCTTCCTCGCCTCCGACGACGCGCGGCTCATCACCGGCCTCGCCCTGCCAATCGACGCCGGCCTTCTCCTCAAGTAGGCGCCCGCAACAGAACGGGGCGTCTGGACGGTCTTGGCAGTCGCTCGACGCCCCCACAGTAAAGGAGAAGACATGAGCAACGCCGTCGACCACATCGGGGTCCTCGTCGGGGACCTCGGCGCCGCGGTTGACCACTATCTGGACCTCTTTCGCATCCCGCGCAAGGATGTCTTCGTCGAGCGCGGCTACCGCAACGAGGTGCCCACCGGCGGGGTCCAGCTACTCGACGTCGCCTTCGTCAAAGCGGCCAACCTCTACTTCGAGCTGTTCCAGCCGACCTCGGACGGCCCGATCCAGGACCTCTACCTTAAGCGTGGCAACGGGGTCCACCATGTGGCCATGCGGTGCGACGACGTCCGGGACGAGTGGCGTCGCCACGAAGAACGACGCGCGGAGTTCGGGCTGATCGACAGAATCCCGAACGTGGACGCGAACGGCTGCTCCTACTGGTTCCTGCACCCGAAGCAGAACTTCGGTGTGCTGATCGAGCCGCAGGCCGCATGGGTGCGCACCAGCGTCGCCGACTTCACCCACCTCGAGGCCACCCCGGACTGGCATAAGGAGCTGGGCGTGGAGGTGTCGCAACCGAACGGGAAGGGCCACAAATGACCAAGGGTGACTGGGCCGTCGTCGTCGGGGCCACCGGCGCGCTGGGAGCCGCCGTCAGCCAGGTGCTGGCAGCGGACGGATGGAACGTCCTGCTCGGCTACGGCCGGCAGGAAACGGCCGCGCAGGCCCTCGCCGAGGAACTCCAGGGCCTGGGCGTGGATGCCGACCAGGTCAGCGTGGACCTGGCCTCCGAAGCCGGGGCCGAGGCACTGACCGAGGCGGTCGCCGAGCGTCCGGTGCGCTCCTTCGTCTACGCCGCCGGACCGCATGTCCCGCAAGCCTATGTGGCCCAGATCGAGCCGGCGCAGTACCGCGACCAGCTCGTGGTCGAATCCGTCGGGTTCTTCACAACCCTTCGCGCGCTGCTCCCCCGGTTACGAGAGAACGGCGGTTCCGTGGTCGCGCTGACCTCCGCGGCGCTACGCAAGCACCCGCCCCGTGACGTTCTTGGTGTGGCGCCGAAGGCCGCCATCGAAGCCCTTGTCAGGGCGACAGCGGTGGAAGAGGGCCGCTTCGGCATCCGAGCCAACTCGGTAGCCGTCGGGATGATCGACGCAGGCATCACCACCCGGCTGATCGAGTCGGGCGACCTCCCGCCCACGGCGATGGAACAGGTCCGCAGGGCGCTTCCGCTGAAGCGGTTCGGCACTCCCACCGACATCGCCGACGTCGTCGCGTTTCTGGTGTCGGACCGCTCGGCCTTCGTCACCGGGCAGTCGATCGCGGTGGACGGCGGAGGGTCGGTCTAGCCGTGCGCGCCCTGCGTTTCCACGGACCCCGCGACCTGCGCGTGGACGAGGTGCCCGCCCCGGACCCGCCTCCGGGCACCGTCGAGGTCGACGTCGCCTGGTGCGGGATCTGCGCCAGCGACGTCCACGAGTTCCGCGACGGCCCGCACGTGATACCGCGGCCGGACCGGCCCCACCCCCTGACCGGCGAGCACCTGCCGGTGACGCTCGGACACGAGATCTCCGGACACGTCTCACGCGTGGGGCAGGCGGTGTCCACCGTGGAGGTCGGCGTCCCTGTCGCGGTGAACCCGCTGCTCTCCTGCGGAAGATGCAACCAGTGCCTGCGCGGCCTGCATCACCTTTGCCGCAGCTCTGCTGTGCTGGGCCTGTCCGGCAGGGGCGGGGGGCTGGCCGAACGGGTCGTGGTCCCGGCCTCGCTCGTGTACGGGTTACCGGACTCGGTCACCCTCGAACAGGGCGCCCTGGCCGAGCCACTGTCGGTCGCCTGGCACGCCGCGCGCCTGGCGGGCGCGCCGAACCTGACCACCGCCCTGGTGGTCGGGGTCGGCCCGGTGGGTCTCGCCCTGGTGCTCGTGCTGCGGGCGCTCGGTGTGCCGCACGTGCTCGTCGCCGCGCGTCGCACCGGACGCCGGACCGAGCTCGCCGAGGCCTTCGGAGCCGAGGCGATCGTGGGCGTGGACGACCCCACGCCCGCCCGCTCCACCCGTGCCCTCACCTCGGGTGAGGGCGTCGACGCCGCGTTCGACGCCGCGGGGACCGACGAGGCGGTGAACATTGCGATCGGCGCCGTCCGGCGGCGGGGCACCGTGGTGAACGTCGCCCTGCGGAACGGCCATGCCGGCGTGGACCTCAACCGAGTACTCGGGCACGAGATCACGATTAGGGGAAGCACCGGCTATTTGAACGACCATCCCGAAGTACTGCGACACCTGGCCGCCGGCGCGTTCACTGGGGTGGAGCGGCTGGTGACCGGGCGAATCGACCTCGACCACGCCGTCCCCGACGGCTTCGAACCACTGCTGCACCGGAAGAACGACCACGTCAAAATCCTCGTGGCACCGACCTCGTCTCGCCGCTGAGTGCCGACTGCTCGGCGGCGAGGGCACGGAGCGCCTCGCCAAGGCCTCGCCGTCGGACGTACTGTCGGTTGCGGCCGACTAAACTCGCGTCATTACTGAGCCTTTGCCAACCTGATCACGCGCTGGCGATCATGAGGGTCTGAACTGCGGCGATGAGCCTGTCGGCGGTGTTCGGGCTGGACCGGATCTTGCGCAGGACTCGCCAGTTCTTCAGCTCGGCGTTGGCCCGCTCACCCGGTCCGCGACGGTGGGCGTGGGCGGTGTTCACGTCCTTCTGGTGTCGCGACAGCTTCCGGAAACGGCCGGTGTCGGGGTCCTTGCGTCGACGCCGCTGCGGCACGGCGACCGTAGGACCGGCGCCTTGGTAGGCGGTGTCGGCCGCGGCGGGGATCTCATGCTCGGCCAGGGCGTCGATGATCCCGTGCTCGCGGGCTGCGCCCATCCCGCGTTCCGCGTAATTCGGCCGGTCTGGAGATCCTGGGCGGGTGAGGCTGCAGGTCAGGGCG
>NZ_BAAAJK010000038.1:0-805 GCF_039526905.1 Pseudonocardia kongjuensis
GAGCTCGTCGCCGCAGTTCAGACCCTCATGATCGCCAACGGATGATCAGGTTGGCAAAGGCTCAGTGCCATTGTACACTTAACCGGCTCAATGTCGTCGGGGGCGCTCATTGGCAGTAATGTCGTCCTGACAGCGGCGCACTGAGCCTTTGCCAACCTGCTGGATGAGCAGGTCAGCGGGCTGCGGCGTGTCGTGGCCTCGAATGGGTGAAGCTCCTGGTAGACGGGCGATTGACTAGATCAACACGTCCTACCAGGAGCTTCAAGGTGCTGTCCTACCCGTCTGGGATGACCGTGTCCAGCCGCGCGCTCAACCTGCTCGCCGATCTCCTGCGCGGACACCGCGCCGCCCGTGGAACCCGGTGGCGCAAGCTCGCCGCCGGCCGCCAGGCGCTGCTGGTGGTCGCGCACCTGCGCAAGAACGACACCTACGCCGAGTTGGCCTGCGGGTTCGGGGTCGGCACCTCCACGGTCTACCGCTACATCCAGGAAGGGATCGAGCTGCTCGCCGCGAAGGCCCCCCACCCTGGAACAGGCCATCGAGGTCGCGAAACGGAAGGCGTTCGTGATCCTCGACGGCACCCTGTTGCGCATCGACCGGGTCGGGATGGCATCGGGCTACGACCGGGCGTTCTACTCTGGAAAGCACAAGGCCCACGGGCTGAACGTGCAGGTCATCGCGGACCCGGTCGGCCGCCTGGTGTGGATCTCCCCGCCAATGCCGGGCGCGCGGCACGACATGGGCCCGCGTTCCGCGTAATTCGGAAGGCCTAGAGCCGCGATGTGGGTCTTGACCTGGGGGGATG
>NZ_BAAAJK010000039.1:0-33206 GCF_039526905.1 Pseudonocardia kongjuensis
GCAGCGCCCCGCGCGGCGGTGCCCACCCGTCCGGCCGCGGCCCCGGCGCCCGGCCCGGCGGCGCCCCGCGTCCCAGCGACCGCCCTGCCGACCGGGCCGACGACCGCCCCGGGGACCGCCCTGCGGACCGGGCGGGCGCCCCGGCGCGCCGGCGTCCGATGGACACCGCGCGGGCGACCCTGGGCGCCGCGCTCGGCCTCACCGCCGCCTCCGCGGTCGTCCCCGGGTCCGGCCATCTCGCGCTGCGCCGCCGCCGCACCGGCGGGCTGATCCTCGGGACGGTCCTCGCGGTCGTCGTGTCGCTCGCCCTGCTGGTGCTGCTCGCCCGGCGCTCCACGCTCCTGCAGAACCTGCTGTCCACCACCACGCTCACCGTGATCGCCGGGCTGCTGGTGCTCGGCGGGATCGGCTGGATCGCGCAGGTCGCCCGCACCTACGCGCTCGCCCGGCCGCGCGGCATGCCGCTCGGCCAGAAGGTCCTCGGCACCGCGACCGCGGCGCTGATGTGCCTGACCGTGGCCGTCCCGTTCGGGTACGGCGTCGAGCTGCTCAATTCCCAGCGCGGGCTGCTGAACTCGCTGTTCCAGGGCGGCGGGACGTCCGCCGCGGAGGCACTCGGGAAGCCCCGGCTGAACGTGCTGCTGCTCGGCAGCGACGCGGGCGACGACCGCGCGGGCACCCGCACCGACACGATGATGCTCGCCAGCATCGACACCCGCTCCGGGCGGACGACGCTGTTCAGCCTCCCCCGCAACATCCAGCGCGCCGAGTTCCCGCCCGGCACCCCGGCCGCGGAGGAGTTCCCGAACGGGTTCAACGACCCGTCCGGCTCGGCCGGGGACTACCTGCTCAACGGCGTCTACGCCTACGGCGAGCAGAACCCGCAGATCGCGCCGCCGGGCCCGACCCGCTTCCCCGGCATCAACCTGCTGCAGTCGACCATCTCGTACATGACCGGCCTGCCGATCGACTACTACCTCGAGGTCAACATGGCGGGCTTCTCCGCCATGATCGACGCGGTCGGCGGGGTCACCGTGAACGTCGGCCCGGATCCGGTCCCGGTCGGCGGGGTCACCGCGTTCGGCCGCTACACCACCCCGGACCGCTACATCCAGCCCGGCGTGCAGACCCTCAACGGCGAGGACGCGCTGTGGTTCGCGCGCTCCCGCCGGGACGGCACCGACTACCAGCGGATGGGCCGGCAGCGCTGCCTGATCCAGGCGGTGATCACCGAGACCAGCGCGACCGAGCTGATCGGCCGGTTCCAGAGCATCGCGGCCGTCACCCGGGACAACGTCGCCACCGACATGCCACAGCAGGTGCTGCCGGCGCTGGCCGTGCTCGCCGACGAGGGCTTCCGGCTGGAGAGCGTCGCGTTCGACCCGTCACTGCCGGACCCGAACTCGTCCACCGGCTTCTTCGTCACCGCGGACCCGGACATCGAGTACATGCGCGAGGTCGTCCGGGACGCGATCGCGGACCCGCCGCCCGCCCCGGACCCGGCCCTCGCCGCCCCGACGACGGAACCGGGCCCGACGACCGAGGCCCCCGCCACGTCGTCGACGCAGACCGCCGGGCCCGACGAGGAGGAGGAGCCGGCCTCGGCCGCCCCCCAGTCGGTCGAGGACGCGTGCGCCGCGGTCGGTGCCGCCGACGTGCCGGCCGGCGAGGAGGAGGAGATCCCCGGCTGATCCCGCGGCGGCGGGGCCCCGGTCACGCGGTGGCGAAGGCCCCCAGCACGCGGTCCGGGCGGATCCCGGCGAAGTGCGACTGCCAGATCTCGTAGTAGAGGAACTCCTCCTCGCTGCGCAGCGGCCAGGAGTGCTCGGGATGGTCGGGCACGCTGCGGGTCTCCCCGGACAGCCGCGCCGCCTCGGCCTTGCGGGCCGCCAGCTCGGCGAGCACGGTGCCCGCCCCGGAGCCGTCGCCGAACTGCTCCTTGCCCCGCCACAGCAGGTCCTCGGGCAGCCAGCCCTCGAACGCCTCGCGCAGGATCGCCTTCTCCGGGCGGCCGTCCGGGCGCTGCTTCCACTCCGGGGGCAGCGCCAGCGCGGTGCGGACCAGGCCGGAGTCCAGGAACGGCTCGCGGGCCTCCAGCCCGAAGTACATCGTGGTGCGGTCGCAGCGCTGCAGGTTCAGGTGGTGCAGCTGCTCCAGCGAGCGGACCAGCTCGGCCTGCAGGGTGTCCGGGTCGGCGTACTCCGGCCCGTGCGTGTACGAGTACCCGGCGAACAGCTCGTCGGCGCCCTCCCCGGTCAGCACGACCTTGACCTTCTTCGCCGCCTCGCGGGCCAGGATCAGGTTCGGCACCGCGCTGCGGACCAGCGCCGGGTCGTAGTGCTCGATGACCTCGACGGCGTGGTCGAGCGCCTCGCCGATGTCCTCGGCGGTCACCAGGATCTCGTGGTGGTCCGAGCCGATGTGCGCGGCGACCTTGCGGGCCGCGATCAGGTCGCCGGAGTCCTCGGTGCCGACGGCGAAGGTGGGCAGCTGCTCGCCGCGCGCCCGGGCCTCCTGCGCGGCGATCGCCGCGACCAGCGCCGAGTCCAGCCCGCCGGAGAGGAACACGCCCACGCCGACGTCGGACATCATCCGGCGGCGCACCGCGGAGATGACGGCCTCGCGGACCCGGGACAGGTCGGCGTCGTCCCAGCCGGGACGGATCGCGCGCCGCGCCGGACGCACCTCGACCGGCACCGACTCGGCGAACCGGACCAGCCCGGACGACGGGCTCCACAGGCAGCCGGGCGGGAACGACTCGACGTAGGGCCGGTCGGACTCGTCGAAGGCCCGCAGCTCGCTGGCGAACAGCACCGTCGCGTGCGGGTCCGGGTCGGTGTAGGGGACGGTGTCGCCGGCCCCGTCGGCCAGCTGCGTCGGGGGCACCCAGTAGAGCGGCTTCACCCCGAACGGGTCCCTGGCGACCAGGGCCGAGCCGTCGTTGCGGCCCATCGCGACGGCGAACATGCCGTTCAGCGAGGCGACGGCGACCTGCCCGTCCCACATCACCGCGTGCAGCGCCGCCTCGGTGTCGGACTTGGTGCGCACCGTGCCGTCCGGGAACGCCTTGCTGATCCGCTCGTGGTTGTAGATCTCACCGTTGCCGACGATCCAGGCCGTCTCGGCCGCGTCGGACATCGGCTGGTGACCACCGCTCACGTCCATGATCGACAGCCGCTGGTGGCCGAGCCAGGAGTTCCCGACCACCTGGATCCCGGTGTCGTCGGGGCCGCGGTGCGCCACCCTGGCGAGCATCCGCTCGTACTTGTCGGTGTCCTTCGGTCGTCCCACTGCTGTACCGCCGAAAGCGGCGACGATCCCGCACATACGATTCATGGTCCCACGTCCGGATGAGCGTGCATCTCGCTTGTGCATGATCGAGGTGTGAGTTCGGACTCTGAGATGCGTTTCCGGGTCGTTTCGGATTGCTCTGTTGCGCCGGTGTTCGTACGGTCGGGGACTGGCCGGACGGCCCCTCGTCGCGCTCGACCGACCGTCGAGTCACCAGGACCGCCCCCGCTCGGGACGGGAGGAGCCAACCCGGCCGTGGAGCAGGGCGCGGACACCCCGCGCACCGGAGCGACCTACGAGGGGCGGACCCAGTGAGCACGGCAGGGCACGACGGACAACAGGACCGGCACAAGGTCGTGATCGTCGGCGGTGGGTTCGGCGGCGTGCAGGCCGCCAAGGCACTCAAGGGCGCCGACGTCGACGTCACCATCGTCGACCGCACCAACCACCACCTCTTCCAGCCGCTGCTCTACCAGGTCGCGACCGGGATCCTGTCCCCCGGCCTGATCGCCCCGGCGCTGCGCCGGGTGCTGAAGAAGCAGCGCAACGTCCGGACCCTGCTCGCCGAGGTCGGCGAGATCGACCTGGACGGCAAGATCGTGCACGCGGCCGCCCCGGACGGGCAGCGGATCGACCTGGCCTACGACACCCTCGTCGTCGCCGCCGGCGCCACGCACGCCTACTTCGGGCACCCGGAGTGGTCCGAGCACGCCCCCGGCATGAAGACCATCGAGGACGCCCGGCTGCTGCGCTCGCGCATCCTCGGCGCCTACGAGCTGGCCGAGGTGGCCGAGGACCCGGCCGAGCAGCAGGCCTGGATGACCTTCGTCGTCGTCGGGGCCGGACCGACCGGCGTCGAGCTGGCCGGGCAGCTGTCCGAGCTGGCCCGGCACGTGCTGCCCCGCGAGTACCGGGCCATCGACACCCGGCAGGCGCGGATCATCCTGCTCGACGCCGCGCCCGCCGTGCTGCCGCCGTTCGCCAAGAAGCTCCAGCGCTACACGAAGAAGACGCTGGAGAAGAAGGGCATCGAGGTCCGGCTGAACACCATGGCGACCGACATGGACGCCGACTCGATCACCGTGAAGGGCCCGAACGGCGAGGAGCGGATCACCGCCCGCACCAAGGTGTGGGCGGCCGGCGTGCAGGCGTCCCCGCTGGCCGAGCTGCTCGCCAAGGCGTCCGGCTCCGAGGTCGACCGGGCCGGCCGGCTGTCGGTCGACCCGGACTGCAGCCTGCCCGGGCGCAGGGACGTCTTCGCCGTCGGCGACATGGTCTCGACCATCGACCGGCTGCCCGGCGTCGCGCAGGTCGCGATGCAGCAGGGCACCTACGTCGGCAAGCTGATCGCTGCCCGGGCCAAGGGCGACGACACCACCCCGGCGCCGTTCCGCTACTTCGACAAGGGCTCGATGGCCACCATCGGCGCCCGCGAGGCCGTCGCCGACGTCCGCGGCGTCAAGGTCACCGGCTGGCTCGGCTACCTGCTGTGGTGCTACGTGCACGTCGCCTTCCTGATCGGCTGGGGCAACCGGCTCGGCACGCTGTTCAACTGGGTCCGGTCGCTGCGCTACGCGCGCTACCGCGGGCACCGGCTGATCAGCGTCACCGCGTCCTACGACCGGTCGCTGGACCCGCACGCCGCCGCCGTCGACTCCGCGCACCCGCACGAGAACGTCGAGCACCGGCCCGAGATCGACCCGAACACCCCGTCCGGGCCGGCGCAGCGCCCGGCCGCCTCCGCCTGATCCCCTCCGGGACGCGCGGAACGCCCCGGCCCGGCGGGTCCGGGCGTTCCGCGCGGCGGCGCGCCGTGGCACCGTGACCGGGTGACCCCGGCCATGCAGACGCTGATGCGCGACATCGCGCGGACCTGGGACGACGTCGTCGCCGGGCTGCACGACCGGCGGGACACCACCGCGGCCGCCGCGCTCCTCGCCGCGGACGTCAGCTGGACCGAGCTGCCCACCGGGGCCGGCGGCACCGGCCACGGCCCGGTGCTCGCCCACCTGGACGCCGTGGTGGCGGCGCTGCCCGCCGGCTGGGCGCGCACCCGCGTCTCCCGCACGCTCGACGTGCGCCGGGTCGCCGACGAGCTCCGGTTCTCCTTCGTGCACGACCGCGAGCTGCCCTGGCTGCTGCCGGGCGTTCCGGCCACCCACCGGCCGGCCCAGGTCGCCGCGGTGCAGCTGGCCCGGGTGCGGCAGGGCCGGATCGACGAGGTGCGGATCCTCTGGGACGTCGCGGGCCTGTGCGGCGCGCTCGGCATCCCCGGGCCCGGAGAGCCTTCATGCCGCTGACCTGCGGCAACAGAGTTCACCTTTCCGGTGCGGCGGGCGGTCGCCCGGCTGCGACGAGCAGCGCGTGACCAGCCACGACACGCCCCGTGGAGGGGGTTCCCGCAGGTCGTGAGGGTGTCTCTGCCAGTCTGTACCGCGATCCGCGATACCAATCCGCCCCGGAACGGGGCGCGTGGAACCGAGAGGAGGCGTCAGCGATGGCTCTGCCCACACTGACCCCGGAACAGCGCGCCGAGGCCCTCAAGAAGGCGGCCGCCGCGCGCACCGCCCGCAAGGAGCTCCGCGACAAGATCGCCAGCGGCGAGGAGACCATCCCCGCGGTCCTGGGTCGCGCGAAGACCGATCAGATCGTCGGCAAGACCAAGGTCGCCGATCTGCTCAAGAGCGTCCCGGGCTGGGGCCCGGCGAAGGTCTCCAAGGTGATGGAGGAGGCCGGGATCGACGCGTCGCGCCGGGCCGCCGGTCTCGGCGAGCGTCAGCGCGCGGCCCTGATCGAGAAGGTCGGCTGAGCGAGAAGGTCGGCTGAGGGCCACCACCCTCGCCCGCGACGACCCGGCCCGCAGCACGCGGTCCGGGTCGTCGCACGTCCGGGGCCGGGTGACCCGCCCGCGCGGGGCGCCGGTGCCGTTTGGCAGGCTTCGGCCGTGCAGCACGAGGTCGAGGTCGAGCCCGGCGTGACCGTGTGGGTGGAGGACCTCCCCGCGGCCGACGGTGCGGTGCCCGCCGCGCCGATGCTGCTCGTCGCCGGGGCCGACGAGACCGGCCTGGGCCGCTGGCCGGATCCGCTGGTCGACCGGCTGCGCACCCGGCACCGGGTGGTCCGCTACGACCACCGCGACACCGGGCGTTCGGCGCACCGGTTCGACGAGCGCCCCTACCGGCTCGCCGATCTGGCCGCCGACGCGCTGCGGGTGCTGGACGCCTGCGGGATCGACCGGGTGCACGCCGTCGGTGCCGCGCTCGGCGGGGAGCTGGTGCAGCTGCTCGCGCTCGACCACCCGGACCGGCTGGTGAGCGCCGCGCTGCTGGCCACGACCCCGCTGGAGACGGCTCCCCAGGGCACGACCGCGGCGGGCCCGTCCGGCGGCGGGCTGCCCGGGCCGGCCCGGGAGATCCTGCGGATGCGCCAGGAGCTGCACGACCCGCGCGACGAGCGCGGCGAGCTGGCCTGGCGGGTCGAGTTCCGGCGCAGGCTGTGCGGCACCGTGCTGCCGTTCGACCGGGCCGAGCACGCCGCGCTGGAACGGGCCGTGATGGCGCACTCCGGCCGGGTCGAGCCGTCCACCGCGCACACCACCGAGGCCGATCCGGCCGGACTCGACCGCGGCGCCGAGCTGGGCCGGATCACCGTGCCGACGCTGGTCGTGGAGGGCCCGGAGGACCCGGTGCATCCGCCGCCGCACGCGCGGTTGCTGGCCGGCCGGATCGGGGCGGCCGCGCGGCCGGCCACCGTCGACGGGATGGGGCACCTGCTGCCCGCCGTCGTGCACGGGCCGGTCGCCGCGCTGCTGCTGGAGCACGCCGCCGGGGCCGGGGTCCCGCAGGCCGCTCAGCCCACCCAGCGGTAGCGGCGCTCCGGGCGGCCGGTGCCGCCGTAGCGCAGCCGCACCGTCACCACCCCGGTGGAGACGAAGTGCTCCAGGTAGCGGCGCGCGCTGACCCGGGACAGCTCCGCCGCCTCCGCGCACTCCGACGCCGACAGGTCCGCGCCGTGCTCGCGCAGGGTGCGCGCCACCAGATCGGCGGTCGGCGTGGTGAGCCCCTTCGGCATCCGCTCCCGCCCACCGGCCGCCGCCGCGGCCGGGACGACGGCCCCGCCGCCGAACAGCCGGTCGATGTCGGCCTGGTCGCGCACCCGGTCCAGATCGCGCCGGATCCGGGACGCCCGGTGCACCTGGGCGGCCAGCGCCGCCGAGTCGAACGGCTTCACCAGGTAGTGCAGCGCCCCGCCGTGCAGCGCGGCCGCGACCGTCGCCGGATCGTCCGACGCCGTCACGACCAGCACGAACGGGTCGTCCGGCATGCCGGTGCGGAGCCGGGACAGCACCTCCAGGCCGGACATGTCGGGCAGGTACACGTCGAGCAGCACCAGATCGGGGCGCAGCTGCGCGGCGAGCTCCAGCGCCTCCTCGCCGCGGTGCGCCACCGCGACGACCGTGCAGCCGGCGATCCGCTCCACGTAGCCGGAGTGCACCTTGGCGACCATGAAGTCGTCGTCGACGACGAGCACCCTCACGTCCGCACCTCCGTCGGCACCAGCGGCAACATCGCCGCGAACACCGCGCCGGGCGGTCCCTGCCCGGTGTCGCGCACCGCGATCGTGCCACCTCGCCGCAGACAGGCCTGACGGGCCAGTGCCAGACCGAGCCCGCGGCCGCCGATCTCCGCGGCCTTGGTGCTGAACCCGGCGCGGAACACCTCCTCGGCGAGCCCGGACGCGACCCCCGGCCCGGAGTCGCGGACCTCGACCCGCACCGGGTCGTCGCCCCCGCCGGTCAGCCCGATCTCGACCCGGCGCACCGATCCCGGGGGCGTCGACGCGGTCGCGTCCACCGCGTTGTCGATCAGGTTCCCCAGCACCGTCACCAGGTCGGCGGACAGGTCCGGGTCGCGCTCCGGGTCGGTCGGGGCCAGCCGGGTGTCCGGCGCCAGCTCCAGCGTCACACCCCGCTCGGCGGCCTGGCTGTTCTTCGCGACCAGCAGCGCCGCCGTCGCCGGGTCCCCGACCCGGCCGGACACCTCCCGCCGCCAGCCCTCGGACGCCGCGACGATCCCGGACACGAACCGGCGCACCTCGTCGTGCTCGCCGAGCTCGGTCAGCCCGGCGATGGTGTGCAGCCGGTTGGAGAACTCGTGCGCCTGCGCCCGCAGCGTGTCGGTGACCGTGTGCGAGGCGTCCAGCCGGTGCTGCAGGGTGGTCAGCTCGGTCCGGTCCCGCAGGGTGACGACGGCGCCCACCTCCCGGCCGTCGAGCCGGACCGGCATCCGGTTCAGCACCAGCGCGCGCGAGCCGCGCAGCACCAGCTGATCCTCGCCGGTCGCCGCGCCGGTGAGCACCTCGCGCAGCCGGTCGTCGAGATCCAGCTCGGCGACGTGGTCGCCGGGCCGGGCCGCGGGCAGCTCCAGCAGCTCCCGGGCGACCGGATTGAGCAGGGTGATCCGGTCCGCGGTGTCCAGCCCGACGACGCCCTCCTTGATGCCGAGCAGCATCGCCTCCCGGCGCTGCACCAGCTCGACGATCTCGTCCGGTTCCAGGCCGAGGGTCTGCCGGCGGACCCGGCGGGCCAGCAACAGCGACCCGGCGACGCCGATGCCCAGCGCCAGCCCGAGCAGCGTCACCGACTCGGCCCGGGCCCCGGCCAGGTACGACCACAGCGCGGGCGCCCGGATCCCGGCCGACACCAGCCCGACGACGGTGCCCTCGTCGCCGATCACCGGGACCTGCGCGACGACCGTCCGCCCGGCCTGCTCGCCGATCCAGGCCCGGCCGAACGGCGCGGTGCTCCGACCCGGGTCGAAGTGGGTGCTCTCCCGCGACGGGTCCGGTGAGGTCCGCACCACCAGCCCGGCGTCGACGATCTCGATCCGGTCGGCCCCGGACAGGTTCTCCGCGCTGCGCGCGAACGACGGGAGCAGATCGTGCCGGCTGGTCTGCAGCGCGGCCCGCACGGTCGGGACGGACGCCACGTCCTCGGCCACCGACAGCATCCGGCGGCCCTGGGTCTCCCGGAACGAGTCCGCCGCCTGCACCGCCGCCAGCGCCGCCACCGCGCCCAGCAGCAGCGCGACGACGACCAGCTGCCACACCAGGAACTGGCGTGCCAGCGGGCCGCCCGCTCCCCCGGCGCGCCGTCGCATGCGCCGAGCCTATTCGCCCGCCGTTCGCCGTGGCACCGACCGTCACGGCACAATGCGGCCCGGACGGGGTCGGGGGGTGTGATGGGCCGGGGACGGTGGCTGGTGGCGCTCGTCGCGGTGCTCGCCTGCCTCGCCGTCGCGCCCGCCGTCCCGGCCGTCCGCGACCTCGCCGTTCCCGGCCCCTCCACCCCGCACGGCCTGCGGATGCTCGTCCCGAACGTGCCCGGCGGCGGCTTCGACGTGACCGCCCGCAGCGCCGCCAGGACGCTGTCCGACACCGGGCTCGCCGATCCGGTGGAGGTGTTCAACCTGCCCGGCGCCGGTGGCGTCGCCGGGCTCGGCAGGCTGGTGAACGAGACCGGCAACGACCGGCTGCTGCTGAGCATGGGCCTCGGCGTGGTCGGCGCGGTCGCCTCCCAGGACCCGCGGGTGACGCTGGCGAACACCACCCCGGTCGCCCGGCTGATCGAGGAGTCGGAGATCGTCGTCGTCGCGGCCGGGTCGCCGCTGCGCGACGTGCGCGACCTGATCGACACCTGGCGCGCCGATCCGGCGGCGCTGCCGGTCGGCGGCGGCTCGACCGGCGGCGGCCCGGACCATCTCGCGACGATGCTGCTGGCCGAGGGCGCCGGCATCCCGCCGGAGCGGGTCGACTACGTCAACCACGACGGCGGCGGGGCGCTGCTCGCCGCCCTGCTGGCCGGCGAGGTCGCGGTCGGCGTCTCCGGTCTCGGCGAGTTCGCCGACCAGCTCGGCACCGGTTCGCTGCGCGCGCTCGCCGTCACCGCCGACGAGCGGGTGCCCGGGCTGGCCGTGCCGACCCTGCGCGAGTCCGGTGTGGACGTCGAGTTCAGCAACTGGCGCGGCATCGTCGCGCCGCCCGGTCTCGATCCCGGCGCGCGGGCCGCGCTGGTGGACCTGTTCGCCCGGATGCGGGAGACCCCGGAGTGGCAGGAGGTGCTGCGGGCCAACGGCTGGCGGGACGTGTGGCTGCCCGGGGACCGGTTCGGCGAGTTCCTGCACGCCGAGGACGAGCGGGTCGCCGGGATGCTGGGCCGGATGGGGCTGGGCGGGCCGTGAGCCGGGCGCGGGCCGGTCACCGGTCCCCGCGGCCCAGCTCGCGGTACGCCTCGGCGGCCCCGGCGCAGAGCGGGATGGAGCCGGTCCCGATGGCGGTGCGCGGGTTCAGCCGCTCGGCCTCCCGGTGCGATCCGGCGACCCGCTCGCTGAACAGCGCCCCCAGCCACGCCCGCACCTCGTCCGGCGGCATCGCGGTCGACGCCATCAGGTAGTTGGTGATGCTCAGCGTGCGGACCGGGGCGGGCGTGCCGTACACCGAGGCCGGGACGGTGCTCGGCCGGTAGACGTCGTCGTAACGGTCGTCGAGCGCGGTGGTCACCCCGTCCAGGTCGACCAGGGCCAGCGGCACCCGGGCGGCCAGGTCGGCGACCGCGGCGGTGGGCAGGCCGCCGAGCCAGATCATCGCGTCGATCCCGCCGGCCTCCAGCGCGGCCGTCGCGGCGGCGAGATCGGCGTGCACGGTCCGTACGTCGCGCCCCGGGACCAGCCCGGCCGCGTCCAGCAGCCGGTTCGCGACCAGCGCCGATCCCGACTCGGCCGAGCCGATCGCGATCCGGCGGCCACGCAGCCCGTCGAACCGGGTGACGCCGCTGTCGGCGCGCACCACGACCTGGACGTAGCTGTCGTAGAGCCGGGCCAGCGCGCACACCGGCTGCGGCGCCTCGAACGGGCCGGTGCCGCCGAACGCGGCCTCCGCGGTGTCGGCCAGGCTGAACCCGACGTCGGCGCTGCCGCCGGTGAGCCGCACCAGGTTGGCCACCGACCCGTCGGTCCGGACCACCGACACCGTGCCATCGGCGACCGGGACGGCCCGGGCGAGCTCCCGGCCGATCGTCACGAACACGCCGCCCTCGTTGCCCGTCGCGACCATCGCGTCACCGGGCAGGCCGGGCGGGGCCGCGGCGCCGCAGCCGGCCAGCAGCACCAGTACAGCCGGCACGACCAGCGCAGGCAGTACGGCCAGCGGCGCCGCGACGGCCGGGCCGCCGCGGCGCCGCGGTACGCGGGTCCCGATCAGCCCAGCCCCTCGACGGCCTGCAGCGACCCGGGTGCCAGCGGCACCTCACCGGTCTCCCCGATGGTCTCGGCGCTGATCTCGGCGGCGGCCCGGTTCACCGTGGTGAGCTGCTCGACGTTCTCCACCACCGCGGTGGTGACCACGCAGGCCAGCGCGGGATCGATGTCGTCGCGGGCCAGCAGGTAGTTGCCGACACCGATGCTCGGGGTGTCCGCCTCGGTGCCGTAGACGGCGGCCGGGACACTGCCCGGCTCGTAGGCGGCGTTGAGCCGCTCCATGGCGGGCAGCACCGCGGCGATGTCGAGCAGCGACACCTCGTCACCGGCGGAGGCGAACAGGTCGATCAGCGCCGGGGTGGGCAGGCCGCCCACCCAGATCAGGGCGTCCAGCGAGCCGTCCCGCAGGCCGTCCACACTGGTCCCCAGGTCGAGCCGCTGGGCGTGCGCCTGCACGCCCGCCGTCTCCAGCAGCCGGTTCGCCACCACCTCGGTACCCGATCGCGGCGAGCCGGTGGAGACCCGCTTGCCGTCCAGGTCGGCCAGCGAGGCGATGTTGCGGTCCTTGCGGACGACGACCTGCACGGTGCTGGTGTAGAGCCGGGCCAGCGCGACGATCTTCCGCGGCTCCGGTGCGAAGCTCCCGGTCCCGCGCACCGCGTCCACCGCGGTGTCCGCGGTGGAGAACGCGATCTGGTAGTCGCCGGTACCGAGCTGCTCGACGTTCTGCACCGAGGCGCCGGTCTCGGCGGCGTTCGCGCGCACCGTGCCGCCGGTGGTGCGCCCCAGCACCTCGGCGATCCCGCCGCCGAGCGCGTAGAACACCCCGCTGGCGTTGCCGGTGGCGATCGAGATCCGGACCGGTTCGGTGACCTCGCAGGCCCCGGTGGGTGCGGTGTTCGCGGCGGTCGCCGACTGCTGCCCGCCGCAGCCGGCGAGCAGTGCGAGCACCGACGCGGCGGCGGCGAGCACCCACACTCGGTTGTGTCTCATGTGGTGGACTCCTTGGGGGTTCGGGCACGACGGACGAGATGGACGGCCACGGCGAGCACGGCGAAGCCGATGCCGATCGCGGCGGTGAACGGGTGCAGGTAGAGCAGGAGCAGGGCGGCGGGGAGCAGCAGCAGCCGTTCGGCGGGGTTCGCCGGGCCGACGATCCAGCCGCCGGTGACCCCGGCGAGCGCGGCCACCGCCAGCGCGCAGGCCCCGGCCGCGCCGAGCATCGTCAGCGGGTCGCCCTGCAGCAGCACGCCCTGACCGGCCGGGGTGGCCACGATCGCGATCGGCACCAGGAACGCGGGCAGCGTGACCCGCAGCGTCTGCCACATCGTCCCGATCGCGTTGCCGCCGGTGATCGCGGCCGCGGCGACCGCCGCCAGCGCGGTCGGCGGGGTCACCTCGGAGAGCACCGCGAAGTAGAAGATGAACATCGCGACCTGCGGGGCGCCGACCCCGAGCTCGATCAGCGCCGGTCCGATGATGACCCAGCTGATGATGAACGACGCGGTGACCGGCACGGCCAGGCCGAGCAGCGACACCGCCAGCGCGGCGAAGACCACCGTCAGCAGCAGCACCGCGACGTCGTTCCCGGCGCCGAGCTGCTCGGCGCCGCGCACCAGCAGCGACGCGAACTGCAGGCCGAGACCGGTCTTCGTGACGGTCGCGGTGATGATCCCGGCCGCCGCGCAGACCGCGACGACCGGGAGCACCGCCCGGGCACCACCGACGAGTGCCTGGTAGATCCTGACCGGCGTCATCGCGTTTCGGCGGTCCAGGAAGGACAGCAGGAACGCGGTGAGCGTCGCGAGCAGGACCGCGCGGGGAGCGGACACGTTCATGACCAGTGCGGCGACCATGACCACCAGCGACACCAGGTGGTAGCCGTAGCGGAGCAGGGTCCGGCCCGGGGCCGGCAGGTCGACGTCGACCGAGGTGGTGCGCAGCCGGCGCGCACCGATCTCGACGGCGAGCACGACGCCGAGGTAGTAGAGCAGGCTGGGCACGACCGCCCAGACCAGGACCTGCAGGTAGGGCACGGCCAGGTACTCGGCGATGATGAACGCCGCCGCACCGAGCGTGGGCGGGGACAGGATCGCGCCGATCCCGGCGGCGGCGAGCAGCCCGCCGCCCGCCTCGCGCGGGTAGCCCGCGCGGCGCAGCACCGGCCAGGCCACCGACCCGAGGGTCACCGTGGTCGCGGCGCCGGAACCGGACACCGTCCCGAGCAGGAACCCGGTCATCGTGACCGCGCGGCCGGGGCCGCCGCTGGAGCGGCCGGTCAGGCCCAGCGACAGGTCGACGAAGAAGCGGCCGGCGCCGGAGTACTCCAGCACCACCCCGTAGAGGGTGAACAGCACGATGTAGGACGCGGCGACCGCCAGCGGTGTGCCGTAGAAGCCGGACGCGTCGTTGTAGAGCGCGTTCACGATCTGGGAGAAGTCCAGGCCGCGGTGCGCGATCTCCCAGCCCTGCGGGAGCAGCCCGCCGTAGTAGCCGTACCCGATGAACACCAGGCAGATCGCCGGCAGGATCCAGCCGGTCGTCCGCCGGCACGCCTCGAGCACCAGCAGGGTGAGCAGGCCGCCCGCCACCACGTCGGCGGTGACCAGCAGCCCCTGCCGGTCCAGGAAGGCGTCGAAGCCGCCACCGCCACCGAGGATCGGGAACGGCAGCATCGGGTAGGCGGCGACCAGCAGCGCCAGCACGGCGAGCGTCCAGTCCAGCGGCCGGGGCGTCTCGCCGTCGATCAGCCCGACGATCCCGGACCGGTTCCGCAACCGGGCCGGCATCCCGCACCGGTAGGCGAGGAACACCAGCGGCAGCGTGGCCGCCAGGAAGATCATCAGATAGAACTGGATCCCGCGGGTGAGCGGATCGAGGACCTGCACCACCGCGAACACCGACACCGCGGCGCAGACGATCCCCACCAGTATGTTGACCGGGCCTCCCAGGACCCGGCCCGGCTTCTCCTCGTCGTGCTCGGTTCCCGGACCGGATCCCGGTCCCGGAACCGGCGGGACGGGAACAGCCCCGTCGTCGTCCCCGGAGGTGTGCCGCGTCTCTGCCTGCACCATGGCGGCGGACGCTATGGGGCGCGCCCCGTGCGGTGCGGCGCGCAACCGTGAGAACTTACGTTGGGTTAACACTCGACAGAGGAGGACGAATCGATGGGACCCGGTCGGGTACTCGTCGTCGAGGACGACGACGGCGTCGCCGACGCGGTCGGCGGCGCGCTGCAGCTCAACGGATTCCGGGTCCAGCGGGTGCGGACGGTCGCCGACGGCTACGACGCCGTCCGGCGCCAGGACCCCGATCTGGTGCTGCTCGACCGCAGGCTGCCCGACGGCGACGGGATCGGGCTGATCCGGTCGATCCGCGAGCTCACCGACGCCCCCGTCATCCTGGTCACCGCCCGCGGCGAGCAGGCGCTGCGGGTGCAGGGGCTGGAGGCGGGCGCCGACGACTACGTCGTCAAGCCGTTCGGCATGCAGGAGCTGCTCGCCCGGGTGCGCGCGGTGCTGCGGCGCTCCGGCCGGTCCACCGCGCGGTCGGCACCGGCCGGCCCGGTGTACCTGCATCCCGAGACCGGCGCCCCGCGCAGCCCCGCGGTGCTGCACCCGGGGCAGCGCCGGCTCGTCCCCTCCACCCCGCGGGGTGATCCCGGCGCCGCCGCCGAGCAGCTGTCCTGCAAGGAGTTCGACCTGCTGAGCCTGCTCATCCGGGCCGCCGGCCGGGTGGTCGAGCGGGAGACGATCGCCGAGCAGGTGTGGGGCTCCAGCTGGGTCGGCGACTCGCGCACGCTCGACGTCCACGTGTCCGCGCTGCGCGGCAAGCTCGGCGACCGCTCGATGGTGCGGACCGTCCGCGGGGTCGGCTACCGGCTGGCCGCCCGGGTGGAGGGGCCGTGAGACGCCGGGTCGCGGTGCTGCTCGGCACGCTGCTCGGCGTGCTCACCGTGCTCACCGGCTGGTTCGTGGTGCAGGACCACGGGGCGCGCACCGCGCAGGGCCTGGCGCTGGCCAGGGCCACCGACACGGCCCGGTTCGCCGACCTGTCGATCCTCGCGTTCCAGACCGACCGGTGGGGCGCCGTCGGGCAGGAGATGGCGCGGTTCGAGCAGGTGCACGGGGTCGCCGTGGCCGTCGTCGACCTGGAGGGCCGGACCCTCGCCGCCTCCCGGCCCGGACTGCTCGGCGACGGGGACGCGCAACGGCCCGACGTGGCCCGCGCGATCCGGCGGGCGCTGGCGGGCGCACCGGCCGGTCCGCTGCCGCCGATCCGGCCGTGGAGCGGCGGCGACTACGTGGCGGCGCAGCCGGTCGGCGCGGACGCGCAGACCCTCGGCGCCGCGGTCACCATCTCCCCGGTCGAGCCCGAGGCGGCCGCGGTGCGGCAGTACCTGCTGCTGGTGACGGCGATCGGGCTGCTGGGGCTGCTGCTGGTCGTCGGGGCGGTCGCGCTCCCGCTCGGACGCTGGGTGCTGCATCCGCTGCGGCTGCTGGAACGCGCCGCCGAGCGGGTCGCCGGCGGCGATCTCGACCATCCGGTCCGGGTCCGGCACGCGACACCCGAGCTGCGCTCGCTGGCCGCGTCGTTCGACCGGATGGTGGACGGCACCCGGACCCTGCTGGCCCGCCAGGACCAGTTCGTCACCGACGCCTCGCACGAGCTGCGCAACCCGCTCACCGCGCTGCGCCTGCAGATCGACCTGCTGGAGCTGAGGCTGGCCGGCGGCCCGGCGGCGGCACGGGCCCCGCTGGACGCCGCGGTGCGCGAGGTGAACCGGCTCTCCGAGGTGACCGAGGAGCTGCTCACCCTGGCCCGGGCGGGGGTCCCGACCGGCGGCGCGGAACCGGTCGATCCGGCGACCGTGCTCCGCCGGACCGGTCAGCGGTGGGCCGGGCGGCTCCCCGGACTGACCTTCGAGAGCCCCGCCGGGCCGGACGTCCCGGCGCTGGCGGCCCGGCCGCAGGCCGTCGAACGGGTGCTCGACATCCTGCTGGAGAACGTCCAGCTGCACGCCGCGGGCGCACCGGCCGTGGTGCGGGTGTGCACCGGGCCGCCCGGCCCCGGACCGGGCCGGGTGGTGATCGAGGTCGCCGACCGCGGCCCGGGGGTGGGCAGTGCGGAGCTGCCGCACGTGCGGACCCGGTTCTGGCGGTCCGCGCGGTCGGCGAACCGGCCCGGCTCCGGGCTGGGCGTCGCGATCGCCGAGCAGCTGGTGGCGGGCAGCGGGGGCACCCTGACCGTCGCGCACAACGAGCCGTCCGGTCTCGTGGTGCGCACCGTCTGGCCGGTGCACCCGCCGGCCTGAGCCGCCGCCCGGCCGCCCCCGTCGCACCCCGGGGCCGATCTCGAACCCCGGGGCCGACGCCGCACCCGTTCCAGCAGGTGCGCGGGGCCGGCAGGGGTGCGACACACCGCATCAGCCCGGCAGCAGCTGCGCCGGGACGTCGACCAGCCGGCTGCGCAGGTACTCCCCCAGTCCCTTCGCCTGCGGGTCCGGCCGGGTCGACGAGGCGACGCCGTCCCCGAGCAGGCCGTGCACGACGACGTTCACCGCGCGCAGGTTCGGCAGATCGAACACCTCCACGTCGAGCCCGGCGGCCTCCGGGCCGAGCAGCTCGCGGATCCGCTGCGGGGTCAGGAACGCCGCGAGCCAGTCGTGCCCGGCGTCGTCGCGCGCCCAGATCCCGATGTTGGCGTCGCCGCCCTTGTCCCCGGAGCGGGCGCCGGCGACCGCGCCGAGCGGGACCCGCCGGGTCGCCGCTCTGCTCTGCTCACCTGCCGCCCCGTTGCTCTGCTCACCTACCGGGGGCGGCGCCGTGACCTGCGGTTGTATCGGGCCGGAGGTGGGCGGGTCGGCGACCGTCCGGCGGGTCCCGTCGGGCAGCACGACGGCGTGCGTCACCGCCGTGCGGGGCACCCTCGCCGGCCGGTAGATCCCGAACGCGGTCGCGTCGGTCGGCGGGGTGGTGGTGTGGAACCCGGCGTACCCGCCGAGCGCGAGCTCCATCGTCGCGTTCGAGAACCCGCGCCCGACCAGCCGCCGGTCGGCGCCCTTCACGGTGATCCGCAGGTGCGCGGTCGCCTCCGGATTGGACCCGGCGTCGGGACGGTCGAAGCGCAGCAGCCGCACGTCGACGTCGTCGAAGGCGTCCCGGTCCAGGATCCCGAACAGCAGCTCCTCGGCCCAGGCCGCCTTGGCCTCGATGTCGAGACCGGTCAGCACCAGCGTCATCGTGTTGCGGTAGCCGCCGACGTCGTTGAGCGCGACCTTCAGGGTGTCCGGCGGCGGGCTGCCGCGCACCCCGCTGATCGCGACCCGGTGCTCCCCGGCCCGTTCCAGCCGGATCGTGTCGAAGTGCGCGGTCACGTCCGGGCCGGGATAGGCGGGCGGGCCGATCTCGTAGAGCAGCTGCGCGGTGACCGTGCCGACCGACACCAGGCCGCCGGTGCCGTCCGGCTTGGTGATCACCGAGCTGCCGTCGGCGGCGACCTCGGCGATCGGGAAGCCGGGGCGGCGGCGGTCGGTGATCTCGTGCAGGAACGGGTAGTTGCCGCCGGTCGCCTGCGGGCCGCACTCGATCACGTGCCCGGCGACGACGGCCCCGGCCAGCGCGTCCCAGCCGTCGGGCGCCCAGCCGTGCCACCAGGCGGCCGGCCCGACGACCAGCGAGGCGTCGGTGACCCGCCCGGTGACGACGACGTCGGCGCCCGCGGCGAGCGCCTCGGCGATCCCCCACGCCCCCAGGTAGGCGTTCGCCGAGACCGGCGTCCGGCCGACCGGCGGGTCGATCGCGGACAGGTCGCCGCGCAGGTCGTCGCCCTCGACGTGGGCGACCCGCACCGCGATCCCCTGCGCCGCGGCGACCGCCCGGACGGCGCCGGCCAGCCCGGCCGGGTCGAGCCCGCCGGCGTTGGCGACGATCCGGATGCCGCGCTCGGTGCAGCCGGCGAGGATCTGCTCGACCTGGGTCAGGAACGTCCGCGCGTAGCCGACGCCGCCCTCGCGGGCCTGCGCCTTCGCCAGGATCAGCATCGTCAGCTCGGCGAGGTAGTCGCCGCAGACGACGTCCACGTCGCCGGTCTCGATCATCTCCCGGGCGGCGTCGAGCCGGTCGCCGTAGAACCCGGAGACGTTCCCGATCCGGACCGGCCTGCGCTCCTCTGCTCTGCTCACCTGACCGCTCCCCGCTCCCGTCCGGTGCCGGGCGCCCCGGCGAACGCCTGCGCGATCTCCAGCCACGCGGTCGCGGCCGGGCCGGTGACGGTGAGCCCGACGTCGTCGCGGTGCCTGCGCTGGGTGACCGCCAGGCAGAAGTCCAGGGCCGGGCCGGTGACCCGGTCGGTGGCGTCGGCCGGGCCCCAGGTCCAGACCTCGCCTGCCGGGCCGGTGAGCTCCACCCGGACCGGCTCGTCGGGGACCGGGCGGCCGTGCACCGCGAAGCTGAACGCCCGCGCGCCGACGCCGATGTGCGCCACGTGCCGCAACCGGCCGGTGGGCTCGCGGACGACGCCGAGCGCGTCGGCGACGTCCTGGCCGTGCGCCCAGGTCTCCATGATCCGCGCGGTCAGCGAGGACGCCGCGCTCATCGGCGGCCCGAACCACGGCACCCGCAGGCCCGGGTCGAGCCCGCGGAACACCTCCAGCAGGCGGCCGCGGGCGTCGTCGAACCAGGCCAGCAGGGCCGCACCGGACAGCTCCCGGTACGACGCGGCGATCGCGTCCGGGTCGATCCCGCCGCCGCCGGCGACGATCCGGTCCCGCTCCGCGGTGAACCCGTCCGGGTCGACGGCCGAGCGGACCGCGACGTCGTCGAAGTGTGCGAGGTGCGAGACCTGGTCGGCGATCGTCCAGCCGGCGGCCGGGGTGTCCCGGCGCCAGTCCGGATCGGGCAGTGGCGCGAGCAGCTCGCGCAGCACCGCGGACTCGGCGGCGAGATCGTCGGCGAGCGCCTCCATCGAGATCGGCATCAGGCTCCCTTCCAGACCGGGGTACGGCGGTCGCGGAACGCGGCGGGCCCCTCCTGGGCGTCCGCCGAGGCGTAGACCGGCGCCCAGATCTCCTCGGCCCGCGCGTACGCCTCGTCCCGCGGGTGCGACGCCGACAGGTACGCGGTGCGCTTCGCGGCGCGCACCGACAGCGGTGCGTTCGCCGCGATCCGCGCGGCCAGCCGGTGCGCCCGCTCGAGCAGCAGCGCCGCCGGGACCACGTCGTTGACCAGGCCGATCTCCCGGGCCCGGTGCGCGTCCACCGGGTCGCCGGTCAGCAGGATCTCCATCGCCACCCGGGGCGGGACCAGCCAGGACAGCGGCGCCGCCCACGGCGAACCGCGGCCGACCTTCACCTCGGTGACGGCGAACCGGGCGTGCTCGGCGGCGACCACCAGGTCGCACTGCTGGGCGAGCAGGAACCCGCCGCCGTAGGCGATGCCGTTGACCGCCGCGATCGTCGGCTTCGGCACCTCGATGTTGCGCCCGAACTGCGGCAGGAAGTCCGGCGGCGGGACCGTCAGCCGGTCCTCGGCCATCTCCTTGAGATCGCCGCCCGCGCAGAACGCCCGGTCCCCGGCGCCGGTGAGCACCAGCACGGCGGCGGAGTCGTCGTCGACGAACCGGCGCACCCCCGCCCACAGGCCCTCCCGGACCTCGGCGGACAGCGCGTTGCGGGCGTCCGGACGGTCGATGGTCAGCCGGGCGACCCGGTCGGCGACCTCGTAGCGCACGCTCACCGGAACCGCTCCCGCAGGCTCGGCCGGTCCAGCTTCCCGCTGCCGGTGCGCGGCAGCTCCTCGACGACCTCGATCCGCCGCGGCCGGGCGATCCCGCGCAGGTCCGGATGGGTCGCGCACCAGGCGGCGATCTCGTCGGCGGTGATCCCGGGCCGGTTCGGCACGACGACGGCGGTCACCTGCTCGACCCAGCGCTCGTGCGCGGTGCCGATCACCGCGACCTCGGCGAGATCGGGATGCCCGGCCAGGTGCTCCTCGACCATCTGCGGGAACACGTTCTCCCCGCCGGAGACGATCATGTCGTCGATCCGGTCGGTGTAGTACAGGTAGCCGTCGTCGTCGCGGGACATGAGATCGCCGGTCCGGAACCAGCCGTCGGTCCAGCGCTGCGCGGACAGCTCCGGCAGGTTCCGGTAGCCGGGGGTCACGGCGTCGCCGCGCACCCACAGCTCGCCGACCTCGCCGGGGCCGGTCACGTCCGCACCGGTCGCCGGGGACACCAGCCGGGTCCGCACGACCTGCTCCAGCGGGCGGCCCATCGATCCCGGCCGGCGCGGCTCGCCGGGGGCGTAGGAGACGACCAGGCCGCTCTGCTCGGTCTGGCCGTAGATCTCGGTGCCGGAGATGCCGGTGCCCTCGCGGAGCCGGTCGATCGCCGCCGTCGGGGTGCGGGAGCCGCCGAACATGCAGATCCGGAACGAGTCCAGCACGACCGGCGCGTCCACCGTCCGGTTCCCGACGTCGATCATCATCGTCGAGATCAGGCCGCCGTAGGTGGGGCGCAGCCGCTGCGCGAGATCCAGCCAGGCCAGGGCGTCCCACCGGGGCATGAAGGTGATCCGGCCGCCGCGCAGGAGCACCGGCAGGCTCGCCAGCTGCAGGCCGCCGACGTGGAACAGCGGCATGCAGTTCAGCACGTGATCGTCGGCGGTCAGCCGGTAGAGGTCGATCACGCCCTCGACCTGCGCGAGCGTGTTGCGGTGCGTCTGCCGGACGCCCTTGGGCCGGCCGGTGGAGCCGGAGGTGTACATGAGCAGCGCGTCGTCGCCGTCCAGCCGGGGCACCACGCCCGGTGCGGGTGCCGCCGCGGCGAGCGCCGCGTCGAACGCCGGGCCCAGGGTGAGCAGCTCGACGCCCGGCGCGAGCCCGCGGACCCGCTCGACCTCGGACTCCGGCAGCACCAGCAGATCGGCGCCGGAGTCGGTGATCGCGTGCCGCAGCGCGGCGTCCGGGAACAGCGCGTTCAGCGGGACCGCGACCGCGCCCGCCTGCCAGGTGCCGAGCAGCCCGGCCAGGTAGTCGGGATGGTTGGGCAGGAAGAACCCGATCCGGTCACCGGCGGCGGTGCCGCGGCCGTGCAGGTGGCCGGCGAACCGGGCGGCCCGGTCGGCGAGTTCGGCGTAGCCGGTCCCGGTGTCGTCGATCGCCACCGCCGTCGACGACGGGTGGTCGAGCGCGGCGCGGCGCAGCAGGGTCGCGATGTTCATTCCATGATCCCCGTCCCGGGAGTGTGGCGGCGCGGTACGGGCACGGGCGCTCGCAGAACGCGGATCATGATCCGGGCTCCCCGACGACGGCCAGTACCTGCCCGGAGTCGACCTGGTCGCCGGGCGCGACCCGCAGCTCGCCCAGCACGCCGTCCGCGGGGGCGACGATCGTGTGCTCCATCTTCATCGCCTCCAGCACCACCAGCGGCTGGCCCGCGGTGACCTCGTCCCCGACGCCGGCGTGCACCCGGGCCACCGCGCCCGGCATCGGCGCGAGCAGCGAGCCCGCGTGCGCGACCGCGTTCGGGTCGGCGAACCGGGGCTCCTCGTGCAGCGCCACCGAGCCGTCCGGGCCGTCCACGTAGGACACCCCCGCGGCGCGGTGCACCCGGTAGGTCCGCCGGACGCCGTCGAGCTCCAGGACCACCGCGTCCGGGGTGACCGACACCGGGGTCACGGCCAGCGGCTCGTCGTCGACCCGCAGGTCCAGGCCGTCGCGGCGGAACCGGTAGGCGACCGTCGTGGTGTGCTCCCCCAGCCGGTAGCCGATCCGCTGGAACGCGCCGCCGACGTTGCGCCAGCCGGACGGCATCCCGCCCAGCACCCGGGCGTCCCGCCGGTGCGCGGCCTGCGCGGCCAGCGCCGCCGCGGCGGCGTGCCGGCGCCCGTCGCCGGACAGCGTGCCCGCGCCGAGCGCGACCGGGTCGTGCCGCACCAGGAACCCGGTGTCGGTGTCGCCGGCCAGGAACCCGGGTTCCCGCAGGATCCCGACGAGCAGGTCCCGGTTGGTGGTGACGCCGTGCAGCGCGGCGCCGGCCAGCGACCGGGCGAGCGCGCGGGCGGCGGCGGCGCGGGTGGGCGCGTGCGCGATCACCTTGGCCAGCATCGGGTCGTAGTGCGGGGAGACGACCGAGCCGGTGCCAACGCCGGAGTCGACCCGGACCTCGCCCGGCACGTCGAACCGGTGCAGGGTGCCGGTGGCCGGGAGGTAGCCGTCGGCGGTGACGTCCTCGGCGTAGAGCCGGGCCTCGATCGCGTGCCCGGTGATCGTCGCCTCGCGCACCTCGGGCCCGAGCGGGGCGCCCTCGGCGATCCGCAGCTGCTGCTCGACCAGGTCGAGCCCGGTGACCAGCTCGGTGACCGGGTGCTCGACCTGCAGCCGGGTGTTGACCTCGAGGAAGAAGAACTCGGAGCCGGCCAGCACGAACTCGACGGTCCCGGCGCCGGTGTAGCCGATCGCCGTGCCGGCCGCGACGGCGGCCGCGCCCAGCTCGGCGCGCAGCGCCTCGGAGACCGCGGGCGACGGGCACTCCTCGACGATCTTCTGGTGCCGCCGCTGGATCGAGCACTCGCGCTCGAACAGGTGCACGACGGTGCCGTGGCCGTCGCCGAGGATCTGCACCTCGACGTGCCGCGGATCGACCAGGTAGCGCTCCAGGAACACCAGCCCGTCGCCGAACGCGCCGGCCGCCTCGCGCCGGGCCGAGTCGACGGCGCCGGCCAGCGCGGCCGGGTCGTGCACCACCCGCATGCCGCGCCCGCCGCCGCCGTAGGCGGCCTTGACCAGCAGCGGGAAGCCGATCCGGCGGCCGGCGTCCGCCAGGTCGGTGTCGCCGGTGACGGTGACGCCGGGCAGCACCGGCACCCCGGCGGCCTCCATCAGCGCCTTCGCCTCGACCTTGGAGCCCATCGCGGCGATCGCCTCCGGCGAGGGGCCGACGAACGTCAGCCCGGCGGCGGCGCAGTCCCGCGCGAAGCCGGCGTTCTCGGACAGGAACCCGTAGCCGGGGTGGACGGCGTCGGCGCCGGTCGCGCGGGCGGCGGCGATCACCAGGTCACCGCGCAGGTAGGTGTCCGACGGGGCGGTGCCGGGCAGCCGGACGGCCTCGTCGGCGTCGCGCACGTACCCGGCGCCGGAGTCGGCGTCGGAGAACACGGCGACCGTCGCGATGCCGAGGCGGTGCGCGGTGCGCTGCACCCGGGCGGCGATCTCGCCGCGGTTGGCGACCAGCAGTTTCCCGATCATCTCCGCGCTCACATCCGGAAGACGCCGAAGCCGCGGCGCCCCTCGATCGTCTGGTTGTGCACCGCGGACAGCGACATGCCGAGCACGGTGCGGGTGTCGCGGGGATCGACGACGCCGTCGTCGTAGAGCCGGGCGGTCACGTAGAACGCGTGCGACTCGGCCTCGATCTGCGCCTCGATCGCGGCGGTGCGGGCCGCGTCGGCGGCCTCGTCGTAGGGCCTGCCCTGGGACGCCGCGGACGCCCGCCCGACGATCGACAGCACCCCGGCCAGCTGTGCCGCGCCCATCACCGCGAGCTTCGCCGACGGCCAGGCGAACATCAGCCGCGGATCGAACGCGCGCCCGGACATGCCGTAGTTCCCGGCGCCGAACGACGACGCCATGTTGATCGTCAGGTGCGGCACCCGCGAGTTGGTCACCGCGTTGATCATCTTGGCGCCGTCCTTGATGATCCCGCCCTGCTCGTACTCGGCGCCGACCATGTAGCCGGTGGTGTTCTGCAGGAACAGCAGCGGGACGTCGGTCTGGTTCGCGATCTGGATGAACTCCGACGCCTTCTTCGCCTCCTCGCTGAACAGCACGCCGCGGTGGTTCGCGAGCACCCCGACCGGGTAGCCGTGCACGCTGGCCCAGCCGGTGACCAGCGACGTGCCGTAGAGCGCCTTGTACTCGTCGAACTCGGAGCCGTCGACGACCCGGGCCAGCACCTCGCGCGGGTCGAAGGGCACCTTCGACTCCGGCGGGAGCAGGCCGAGGATCTCCTCCGGGTCGTACAGCGGGTCGGCCGGCGGGTACGACGGGCCCGGCCCGAGCTTGCGCCAGTTGAACCGGGCGACGATCGCGCGGCCGATCCGGATCGCGTCCGGCTCGTCGACGGCGAAGTGGTCGGACAGCCCGGAGACCCGCGAGTGCATCTCGGCGCCGCCCAGCGACTCGTCGTCGGCGTCCTCGCCGGTGGCCATCTTGACCAGCGGCGGCCCGCCGAGGAACACCTTCGCGCCCTTGTCGACGAGCACCGCGTGGTCGCACATGCCGGGCACGTAGGCGCCGCCGGCGGTGGAGTTGCCGAACACCAGCGCGACCGTCGGGATGCCCAGCGAGGACAGCTCGGTCAGCTCGTGGAAGATCCGCCCGGCGGGCACGAACAGCTCCGCCTGGGTGGGCAGGTCGGCGCCGCCGGACTCGACCAGGTTGATCACCGGCAGCCGGTTGAGCCGGGCGATCTCCAGCGCGCGCAGCGACTTGCGCAGCGAGTACGGGTTCATCGCGCCGCCGCGCACGGTCGGGTCGTGCGCGATCACCATGCACTCGACGCCGGAGACCACGCCGATCCCGGTGAGCAGCGAGGCCCCGACGGTGAACCCGGTGCCCCAGGCGGCCAGCGCGGACAGCTCCAGGAACGGCGAGTCCGGATCGAGCAGCAGCTCCAGCCGCTCCCGGACCGGCAGCTTCCCGCGCTCGCGGTGCCGCGCCAGGTACCGCTCGCCGCCGCCGGCGACGACCGTGTCCAGCTCCGCGTCGAGCGCGTCGATCGCGGCGAGCTGCGCCGCCCGGTTGCGGGCGTACTCCTCGGAGCCGGTGTCCAGTGCGGACCGCAGTGCGGCCATCAGCGCCCCCCGTAGTGGTCGGCGTGCGACTCGCGCACGACGTTCTTGCGGACCTTGCCGGTCGAGGTCCGCGGCAGGGCGTCGACGACGATCACCGACTTCGGGACCTTGTAGCCGTCGAGCCGCTCCTTCAGCGCGGTGAGCAGTGCGTCCGGGTCGAGGTCCGCCCCGGCGGCGGGCACCACGACGGCGGTGATCGCCTCGCTCCAGCGCTCGTGCGGCAGCCCGACCACGACCACCTCCGCGACGCCCGGGTCCGCGGCGTAGACGGCGCGCTCCACCTCCAGCGAGGCCACGTTCTCGCCGCCGGTCTTGATGACGTCCTTGGAGCGGTCGGCGAACCAGAGCACGCCGTCCGCGCCGAACCACCCGACGTCGCCGGAGTGGAACCAGCCGTGCCGGAACGCCTCGGCGGTGGCGTCGGGATCGTCGAGATAGCCGTTCATGGTGGACGGCCCGCGGTAGACGATCTCGCCCTGCTCACCGGGGCCGAGCAGCGCGCCACCGGCGTCCATGATCGCGACCTGCACGCCGGTGATCGGCGTGCCGACCGCGCCGATGTGGCTGAGCTGGTGCTCGGGCCGGAACAGCGTGGTGCACGGGCTCATCTCGGTCTGCCCGAACAGCAGCGCGAAGTCGCAGCCGAACCCGTCGAGGCAGGCCCGGATCAGCGGCTCCGGCATCGGCGCCATCGCGTAGACCGCGCGGCGCAGCGCGGACAGGTCGCGCCCGGCGAACGAGTCGTGCTCCAGCGCCGCCCGGTACATCATCGGCAGCCCGAAGACCTGGGTGATCCGCTCGCGCTGCACGGTGTCCAGGAACGCGCCGGGTTCGAAGCCGCGGACCACGTGGATCGCCGCGCCGACCAGGATCGCCGGCGTGCAGAACGCGTTGAGCTGCGCGGTGTGAAACATCGGCATCATCGCGAGGAAGCGGTCGTCCGGGCCCCAGCCGGAGTCCAGCGCGGCCGAGAACGACTCCATCGTGATCGTCAGGTGCGAGGTCGCGACGCCCTTCGGGAACGACGTCTTGCCCGAGGTGTAGAGGTAGGACAGCGGGTCCCGGTCCTCGACGACCACCTCGACCGGGCCGCCGTCGGTCTCGATCTCGGCGAGCGGCGTCCCGGTACCGGCGGGCCCGCCGGTGCCGGGGGCGACGAGCACGTCGGTGAGTGTCGGCACCCGCTCCCAGGCCGGTGCGAGCGCCTCGAGGAGCTGGGCCTCGACGACGATCCCGCGGGCCCGCGAGTGCCCGAGCACGTAGGCGACCTCGTCGGCGCGCCAGCCGAGGTTGACCGGCACGCAGACCAGGCCGAGCCGGGCGCAGGCGTAGTAGACGGCGAGGAACTCGGCGCTGTTGCCGGAGGCGAGCGCGAGCGCGTCGCCCCGGGTGTAGCCGCGGGCGGCGAACCCGCGGGCGAGCCGGGACACCCAGGCGTCGAACGCGGCGTAGCTGAACGTCCGGCCGGAGTCGACGACGGCGGTCCGGTCCGGCCGGGCGGCGGCGCTGCGGGTGAGCGCGTCGGCGACGTTGACCCGGCCGATCAGGTTGCGGGCGAGCTCGGCGGTCATCAGTACGACCTCGGCAGGCCGAGCCCGTGCTGGGCGACGTGGTTGAGGATCATCTCCCGGTTCACCGGCGCGACCTGCATCAACCGGGCCATCCCCCAGTACGGGACGAGGCCGTACTCGCTGGCCAGGCCGTTCCCGCCGTGGGTCTGCATGGCGGCCTCGATCGCGTGCACCGCGGCCTCGGCCGCGGCGTACTTGGCCATGTTCGACTCCTCGCCGGCGGGCAGGCCGCGATCGTGGCGCCACGCGGCCTTGCGGGTCATCAGCGCCGCCAGCTCGGTCTCGATCCGGGCCTTCGCCAGCGGGTGCGCGACGCCCTGGTGGGCGCCGATGGGCACGTCCCACACCTGCCGGGTGCGGGCGTACTCCGCGGCCTTCGCCAGCGCGAACCGGGCGACGCCGACGCCGAGCGCGGCGCCGGTGATCCGCTCCGGGTTGAGCCCGCGGAACACCTGCCGGAAGCCGTCACCCTCGGTGCCGACCAGGTTCCCGGCGGGCACCCGGACGTCGTCGAAGTGCAGGACGTGCTGCTTGTCCGGGGCGATCAGGTCGACCGGGAGCGGGGTGCGGACCAGGCCGGGCGCGTCGACCGGGACGACGAACAGGCTCAGCCGGGCCCGGTCCCGCTCGTCCCGCCCGGTGCGCGCGACGACGAGCACGGCCTCGGCGTCGTCGGTGCCGGAGATGTAGTGCTTGGTGCCGCTCAGCACCCAGTCGTCGCCGTCGCGCTCGGCGCGGGTGGCCATCCGGTGGGTGTTGGAGCCGGCCTCCGGCTCGGTGATCGCGAAGACGACCTTGGTGGAGCCGTCGGCCAGCCCGGGCAGCCAGCGGGCGCGCAGCTCGTCGGAACCGAACTCGCCGATCACCTCGGCGGAGATGGCGGCCGACACCAGGACGAGCAGCAGCGGGGCGCCCTGGGCGGCGGCCTCCTCGCAGACGACGGACAGCTCGACCAGTCCGCCGCCCCCGCCGCCGTAGGTCTCGGCGACGTTCACCCCCAGGAAGCCGGCCTTGCCCATCGCCGACCACAGCTCGTGGGTGTGCCGCCCCTCGCGGGCGCACCGCAGGTAGTACTCGCTGCCGAACGAGGCCGCGATCGCGGCCACCGCGGCCCGCAGGTCGCGCTCCTCGTCGGTCTCGGTGAAGTCCACGCCGACTCCTCACACTCTCGGTGAGTGATTTTCAGTTCACTCGTAGCGGAGGTTAGCGGTTCGCTGCCATGCTGACCAGATGGTCGCGGGAACTCAGCACACCGACGGGACCGTTCGCCGCCGCCGGGATCCCGACCGCGCCGAGCGCATCCTCGCCGCGGCGGCCCGGCTGGCCGCCGGCCGCGGCTTCCACACCGTCGGGATGACCGAGATCGGCGCCGAGGCGGGCATCGTCGGCTCCGGGATCTACCGGCACTTCGCCTCCAAGGAGGCGATCCTGGTCGCCCTGCTCGATCGCGGCATGGCCCGCCTCGAAGCCGGTGCCGCCGCGGCGCTGGACCGCGCCGACTCCGACGCGGAGGCACTGTCGTTGCTGGTCAGAGACCACATCGCGGTGGCGCTCACGCACCGCTCCGAGCTCGCGGTCTATCACCGGGAGTCGCACACCCTGCCCGCGGACGAGCGCCGCTCGCTGCGGCGGCGGCAGCGGCACTACGTCGAGGACTGGGTGCACGTGCTCGCCCCGCTGCGGCCCGACCTGGCCGACGCCGAGCTCCGGCTCGCCGTGCACGCGGCCACCGGGGCGATCCAGTCGACGCTGTTCTTCCGCAGCGGCCTGGAGCCGGAGCGGATGAGCGACCGGCTCGCCGAGATGGCCCACGGCTGCCTCGGCGTCCCGCCCGTCGAAGTGAATTCCAGATAACTCAAAAGCTTGCCGGAGTGGTCCCGGTCACGCCATAGTCGGCGGTCGGCGGACGAAGGAGACCGGCATGCGCAGCACCGACCGCAGCACCGACCGCAGCACCGAGCGCTGCACCGACCCGGGCGCGATCGACGTGACGACGCTGCGCGGCCGCCGCGCCGTGCAGCGCTGGGAACGGACCTGCTCCGGCGACGTCCTGGAGCGGCTCACCTGGAGCCGCCCGGACCAGGTGGTGCTCACCGGGGAGCCCGGGGCGTACGGCGACGACCGGTTCGCCGCGGTCACCGCCCGCGACGGCGACCGGTGGGCGAACCGGTTCGCGCACGCGCTGCTCGGTGCCGGCCTGGAACCGGGCGACCGGGTGCTGCTGGTGTGCGAGAACTCGGTCGAGGCGTACCTCGCCAAGATCGGGATCGCGAAGGCCGGGATGGTCGCGGCGCCGGTCAATCCCGGCCTGGCGCCGGACGTCGTCGCCGAGCTCGTCACCCGGGTGCAGCCGCGGTTCGCGCTGGTCGACGCCGAGCTGTGGCCCCGGGCCGAGCCCGCGTTCGCGGCGTGCGGGCTCGCCGTCGGCGCCACGATCACGATCGGCGGCGGGCCGGTCGCCGGCTCGCCGTCGTTCACCGAGCTGCTCGCGGACCGGCCGGACACCGAGCCGGACGTCGCGGTGCACGGCGACGACATCGCCGAGCTGCTGTTCACCTCCGGCACGACCGCGCTGCCCAAGGCGGTGATGCTGTCCCACCAGTACGCCCAGACCGCCGGTCTCAACTTCGCGCTGTCCCTCTCGCGCGGGCTGCGGCACGAGTCCGATCTGGTCGTCGGCACCTTCCTGCCGGTGATCTACCACGTCGGCGACGTGATCTTCCCGAACGCCGCGCTGCTCGCCGGCGGCTCGGTCGTGCTGGGCAGGCGGCCGGTGCCCGCCGGCATCGTCGCCGTCGTCGACCGGCACCGGGTGACCGCGCTGTGGGCCGGGTCGCCGCAGCTGGTCGGGCTGCTGGCCGACGAGCTGGACCGCGATCCCGCGCTCGACGCGACGTCGGTGACGGCGCTGGTCTACGGCTGGGGTGCGCTGGCGCCGTCGCTGCTGGACCGCCTGGAGCGCCGCTGCGCGCCCGGGATGGTCGCGGTCGGCATCTTCGGGCAGACCGAGTCGATCGCCTGCCACCGGTTCTGGCCCAGCCGCTGGCCCGCGACGCACGCCGCGACCGCGCCGTCGGTGAACTACGTCGGCGTCCCGAGCGGGCTGCTCGCCTCCGACGTCGTCGACGCGGCGGGCGGGCCGGTGCGCGGCGAGCCCGGCGAGGCCGTCTACCGCTCCCCGGTGATGGCCGCCGGGTACTACCGCGATCCCGAGGCGACCCGGGTGGCGTTCCGGGACGGCTGGTTCCACTCCGGCGACTCGGTGCAGGTCGACGAGGACGGCCTGCGGATCATGGTCGACCGCTACAAGGACATCGTGAAGTCCGGTGGCGAGAACGTCTCGTCGATGCGGGTGGAGGCGGTGCTGCACCAGCATCCTGCGGTGGCCAGGGCCGCGGTGATCGGATTGGCACACCAGCACTGGGGCGAGGCGGTCACCGCGGTCGTCGTCCCGGCCGGGGGCGCCGTGGTCGACGAGGCGGAGCTGCTCGCGTTCTGCCGGGAGCGGCTCGCCGGGTTCGAGACGCCCAAGGCCGTGGTGGTCGCCGGGGCGCTGCCGGAGACGGTGGGCGGGAAGGTGCTGAAGTACCGGCTGCGGGCCGAGCACGCGGAGCTGTACCTCACAGGCGGGGCGTGAGCTTCGCGCCACACGGTTGACAACCGCGCCCCACCTGGGTTCGGTGGGTGCGTGATCGCCTTCCTGCTGACGCGCCGTCGTCACGTCGATCACCTGGTCGTCACGAGCCAGGCCTGTCGCTGACCAGCCGGTCACCGGGTCCGTTTTCTCACTTTCCTCACCCGGGCGCGCACGCCCGGACCGCCCCACGGCGGACGACCACCAGGAGATCTCCTCCATGTCCGAGAACACCGTCGACTCGCTCGACACCACGCTGAACGCCCAGCTCACCGAGCCGCTGAAGTTCGCCTACTGGGTCCCGAACGTCTCCGGTGGGCTCGTCACCAGCACCATCGAGCAGCGCACCGACTGGGGCTACGACTACAACGTGAAGCTCGCGCGGACCGCCGAGAACAACGGCTTCGAGTACGCGCTGTCCCAGATCCGCTACCTGGCCAGCTACGGCGCCGACCACCAGCACGAGGCCACCGCGTTCTCGCTCGCGCTGGGCCTGGCCACCGAGCGGCTCAAGGTGATCGCCGCCGTGCACCCCGGCCTGTGGGAGCCCGCGGTCCTCGCGAAGTGGGTGGCCACCGCGGACCACCTGACGAAGGGCCGGATCGCGATCAACGTCGTGTCCGGATGGCTCAAGGCCGAGTTCACCGCGCTCGGCCAGCCGTGGCTCGAGCACGACGAGCGCTACCGGCGGGCGAACGAGTTCATCCGGGTGCTGCGCGAGATCTGGACCGCGGGCGAGGGCGGCGCCGACTTCGCCGGCGACTTCTACCGCGTGCACGGCTACGACCTGAAGCCCAAGCCGGTCGACGTGCCCGGGCGGCCGCACCCGGAGATCTTCCAGGGCGGCAACTCGACGGCCGCCCGCCGCAACGGCGGCACCGTCTCCGACTGGTACTTCTCCAACGGCAAGGACTACGACGGCTTCACCGAACAGGTCGAGGAGGTGCTCGGCCACGCCAAGACCGCCGAGCGCCTGGCGCCGGTCCGGTTCGGCCTGAACGCCTTCCTGATCGCCCGCGACGACGAGTCCGAGGCCCGCGAGACCCTGCGCGAGATCATCGCCAAGGCCAACCGGCCGGCCGTCGAGGGCTTCCGGGACGCCGTGCAGCAGGCCGGGAACGCCACCGGCGACAAGCGCGGGATGTGGGCGGACTCGTCGTTCGAGGACCTGGTGCAGTACAACGACGGCTTCCGCTCGCAGCTCATCGGCACCCCGGAGCAGATCGCCGACCGGGCGATCGAGTACAAGCGGCGCGGCGCGAACCTGCTGCTGCTGGGCTTCCTGCACTTCCAGGAGGAGGTCGAGTACTTCGGCGCGAAGGTGCTGCCGATCATCCGGGAGAAGGAGGCCGAGCTGGCGGCCCGCGAGCCGCAGCCGACGGCGGTCTGATCCCCTCGTCCGCACCACGAACGGGCCGTCCGCACGGACGGCCCGTTCGCGCATTTCCGGGGCGCCACCGGGGTGACCGGACAGGTGCGCCGGATCCCATTCCGGGGAATGCGGAGTTGACATTTCGGGGCGATATCGTGAGAATTCAGGACGTGCTGTTCACCGAGCTCACCCGTCGGCGTCACGTCGATCTGTCCCGCGTGGCGTCGTCGATCTGTCGGTGAACCCGGTGCCGGTCGCGGCGGTGGCCCGGCTGGTGGTCCGGTCGCTGATCCCGGTGCCGGGCGTCCTGCCGGTCCGGTCGCCGCAGCCCCCGTCAGGCTCCTGCTGATCCCGCCGCCGGGCCGGGGCTGATCCGCTGCCCGGCCCCTGGTCCGGGTCGCGGCGCCGGTCCCGGCTTCAGGGCTGGTCCCGGCTTCAGGGCTGGTCCCGGCCTCAGGGCTGGTCCCGGCCTCAGGGCTGGTCCCGGCCTCAGGGCTGGTCCCGGCTTCGGCGCCGGTCCGGGGCCCGGCACCCGACCTCGGTGTGCCGCCGGCTCCTGGTGTCGCCCTCGGTGTCGCCCTCGCTCCCGGCACCGACCCGCAACCCCGGCCCCGGCATGCACCCGGCCCCGGCGCCCCCGCTCACCCGCCCGCCATCCGGCCCGCGACCCGACACCCGACGCCCCTCCGGAATCGTCACCGGCCCGCGTCCCACCCCGTTTCGCACGCATTTTCTCGCCGCATTGCAGTGGCCGGTGCACAACGGGTACTTCCGGCTGCCCGAATTCTGCTGCCCAGCATTCACGACACGACAGGGAGATGTCCGTGACCACGACCGAGAACCGCCCCGGATCCGATGTGATCGACTGGTCGGCCGCACCGGCGCCCACCGACGAGGCCGGCTGGCTGCAGCGGGCCCGCGAGGTCCGCCGGATCCTGGAGCGCGACGCCGCCGCCCGCGACCGGGCCGGCGCCACCCCCTACGACGAGGTCGCGCTGCTCAAGGAGTCCGGCCTGGTCACCCTGCTCGGCCCGGTCGAGCACGGCGGCGGCGGCCAGGAGTGGCCGGCCGCCTACCGGGTGATCCGCGAGGTCGCCGCGGGCGACGGCTCGATCGGCCAGCTGCTCGGCTACCACCTGCTGTGGTTCTGGGCCGCCCGCCTGGTCGGCTGAAGTGACCCCCGTCAGCCGGACACCTCGGTCTGTGTCGTGATCTGCTGCTCGTAGGCGGC
>NZ_BAAAJK010000040.1:0-35877 GCF_039526905.1 Pseudonocardia kongjuensis
CGTCTCAGTCCCTACCTGTCCTGACAATTTCTGGATCGACTTACACAGAGATCTTGACAGGCCCAAGCTCTCCCGCCAGCCCTACTACCGCTGGCGGAAACAGCAGGTCACCGAGGCCGAACTGGTCGAGGCCTACCGGGCCAACGCCCTGTTCGACGCGCACCGCGACGATGACACCTTCGGCTACCGACTGCTGGCCGACGAAGCCGCCGATGCTGGCGAGGTGATGTGTCGGCGGACCGCATGGCGGATCTGCCGGGACAACCAGTGGTTCTCCGCTTTCGGGAAGAAGCGAGGCAAGAACGGCAAGCGGCCCGGCCCGCCAGTGCGCGATGATCTCGTCCAGCGAGACTTCACCGCTGACGATGTCAACGAACTCTGGCTGACCGATATCACGGAGCACCCGACTGGCGAGGGCAAGCTCTACCTCTGCGCGGTCAAGGACGTCTTCTCGGGTCGGATCGTGGGCTACTCCATGGACTCCAGAATGAAGTCCCGACTTGCAGTGAACGCCCTGGACAATGCCGTTATCCGCCGCGGCGACATCGCGGGTTGCATCGTGCATTCGGACCGCGGATCGCAGTTCCGCTCCAGGAAGTTCGTGCGTGCTCTGCACCGCCACCACCTGATCGGATCGATGGGGAAAGTCGGTGCTGCCGGAGACAACGCCGCGATGGAGTCCTTCTTCGCCCTGCTGCAGAAGAACGTCCTGGACCGCAAGCGGTGGCGCACTCGAGAGGAACTCCGGATCGCGATCATCACCTGGATCGAGCGGACCTATCACCGCCGCCGCCGGCAGGACAGCCTGGGCCGATTGACCCCCATCGAGTACGAGACCATCATGAACCCGACCGTCAGCCTGGCGGCCTAAACCCAGCTGTCACCTATCGGCGCACCAGTCCCCAGTTACCGCCGCAGCGCTGCGGTCCGCCACGCCATGCCCGACGCCGACGCCGACGCCGACGCCGACGCCGAAGGAGGTTCAGCCGAGAGTCATTTCGGCGATGCCAGCCAAGCGCGTCTACTCCGGGACATGGCGCGACGGCTCAACACGATCGCCGACGGGATCTTCGCGCGAGAGACCGACTGACTTGCCGCCGCCACATGACCCCTTGACCACACGAGGTCCCCGAAACGATCACTGCCCACCACTCGACACCCCCAACGCCGTACCGCAGCGAACAAACCCGAACCGCCCCAAGTTCACCCGAACGGCACAAGAATCCTGGAGCAGAACCCGACCCCATTTCGCAGCCTGAAGCACCGTGCTCCAGATCTGCTCCAGATTGGGACCACAGTGGACTCAATCATGATCATATAAGACGATTATCCTATGATCATGGAAAAGAGCATATCCGCAGCTCAGACATAACGAAGGCGGCATCACCGTACGGTGATGCCGCCTCGTTCCGACCGTCGGGACGACAGGATTTGAACCTGCGACCCCTTGACCCCCAGTCAAGTGCGCTACCAAGCTGCGCCACGTCCCGGCCACCCCTCGCGGGGCACCCGAAGACTACCGCACCCCACGTCCCGGAATGCCGGGGGTCTCCTCCCCCGGATCCACGCTCCGCACCAGCGCGACGGCCTCCAGCTGGGCCCCCACACCGAGCTTCGCCAGCACCGCCCGCACCTGCGTCCGCACGGTCGGCAGGGACACCACGAAGTGCTCGGCGATGGCCTGGGCCCGCATCCCGGAGGCGAGCAGATCCAGCACCTCCCGTTCCCGGCGGGTGAGGGTGGCGAGCTTGGTCCGCACGGCGCGCTGCCGGCGCTCCCATTCGAGGTAGCCGCGGACGAGCTCCTCCCGCCGGGCCGGTGCCAGCAGCGAGCGGCCGGCGCGGGCCTCGCGGATCGCCGCGAGCAGTGTCGTCATCGGCGCGGACTTCGACACCCAGGTGAAGCCGCCGTGGTGCAGGGCCGCCCCGATGCGCAGCGGATTGGAGCTGCCGGAGAGCACCAGGATCCGCCATCCGGCGGCGCGGAGCGTGGGGATCATCGGGATGGTCTCGATCCGCCGCCCGTTCTCGTCGACTCCCAGGTCGAGATCGAGGACGAGCAGTCCCGGCTCGACGCCGTCCACGGCCTCGTACAGGTCCGCCACCGAGTGGGCGGGCCGGAAGCGGGCCCGCTCGCCGTCCCGGCGCAGCGCCTCCGCCAGCGACGCCCCCACGAGCTCGTGATCGTCGACGATCAGCACGGCACCGGTGTTCGGCGGCGGCGGGCCCGCCGATGACGATGACACCCGCCCGTCCCTCACGCGGGCGGGTGTCATGTCAGGGATCCCAGCGTGAGGAGTCCCCGTCCGATGAGCGCGGTGCGCCGGTCGAGCGCGTCGATCTCGCGCTCGTACTCGGTCGGCCGCGACCGCTGCTCCCACAGTTCCAGCGCCTGCCGCCACGCGACCTCGCGGGCGAGCACCACCGGCACGTCGGCGACCGCGCCGAGGAGCTGTTCGGCGACCGTCCCGTCGAACGCGTCGCCCAGCCAGCCCTCGAAGTGCTCGATCAGCTTGTTCATGTGCAGCGCGAAAACGTCGTTGACGGCCCGGTAGTCGGCCCGTTCGGCCGGTCCCAGCGCCGTCCGGCCGAGCACCGTGCAGGTCCGGACGACGGCCGGCGCCAGATCGAAGTTGACGTGTGCGTTCACCCCGACGACGGCGTACTCCATCGGGTCGATCCGCGGGTGCGACCGGCGCTCCAGCAGCACCCCCCAGGCGCGCGGCGGCTGTGATCCGGTCGCCTCGGCGAGCAGCGCGGTGAAGTAGCGGCGGGCGAACTCGACGTCGAGCCGGACCAGGAAGTCCCGGTCGGAGAAGTGGTCGCCGTCGAGCTGGTGCCGGATCCCGCGGGTGATGTGCAGGTACAGGTGGTTGAAACAGGCGAGGCCGTCGCGCTGCCCGTAGTCCTGCTCCAGGATCTCCTGCAGCTGCTCGAGATGGGCGACGACGCCGTCGATGTCCTCGGGGGTGGTGGCGAGCAGTGCGGCGATCCGCGCCCGCCCGCCCGGCGGGCCGGCGTCGCGTCCACCCGACGGCGTCTCGATCAACGTGGTCACCCGGGCCTCCTGGGGCGTGTCGGCGTGCGCCCAAGCCTCGCCCGGCCACCCCTGCCGGGCCATCGGGTGAATGCCCTACCGCTACCGGGAGGCGTGCCCTATTCCGTCACACCGCGTTCGGGGACGTGCCGGCGCAGCACCCCGGCGGCCTGCGTCCGGTTGGTGACGCCGAGCTTGGCGAAGATCCGGGCGAGATGGGCACCGACGGTCTTCGGGGCGATGAACAGGGCCGCCGCGATCTCCTTGTTCGTCGCGCCGTCCGCCAGCACCTCGAGCACCTCGAGCTCGCGGTCGGTGAGCAGGGTCAGCGGGTTGTCCGGCGCCGGTCCGGCCTGCGGCGCCCGGTCCCTGGCCGGTTGGGCCATGATCACCGGGAGCTCCGGGACCGGCACCCGCGCGCGGCGGGCGATGTCGGCGATCTCGGCGAGCAGCGGGGCGGCCCGCAGCTCCCGCGCGCCGGTCGCCGCGCGACCGAGCTCGTCGGCACCGGCGCCGGCCCGCCGCGCGCCGAGCAGCGCCTCGCCGCTGCGCAGCCGGGCGTACGCCGTCGGGTAGGGCTGGCCCAACCGCTCCAGCAGGTCGGCCACCCCGGCCCAGGTCCCGGCGTCGGCCCCGGGGGTGACCCGGGAGTCCTCGGCGGTGCACATCGCCTCGAACGTCGCCAGGACCGCGCGCAGCGCCGGCACGGACCGGTCGCCCCGGGAGACCAGCTCCCCGCGGTGCCTGCGCAGCCTGCGCAGCCCACTCGGGTCCGCCGCCCGGCCGGCGAGCACCGCCTCGGCGTGCGCGCGGGCGCCGTGCCAGAGCAGCGGTGCGTACGCCCAGACGTCGTCGATCCCGGACTCGACGACGTCGAGCCCCGCACCGACGTGGTCGCGGGCGATCTCCGGGCGGCCCCGCCACATCTCCAGCCCGGCCCGCAGGATCAGCAGCGGCAGTCGCAGCTTCGGCAGTCCCGCCGAGCCGGCGACGAGCTCGACCGCGGCCAGGTCCTCCTCGGAGCCGTCCAGGTCGCCGCGGCCCATCCGCAGCCGCGCCCTGGCCAGCCGCACCTCGACGGCCTGGGCGCCGGCCGGTGCCGCCGCCCAGGCCAGCGTCACCTGCCGCTCGGCGTCGTCCCAGGTGCCGCGCCGGAACATCCCGTTCGCGGCCATCGCCCGCAGCGACACCGCCGCCGTCCGGCCCAGTCCCAGCTCGGCCATCCGCTCGGCGCCGGCCAGTGCCTCGGCGACGCCGTCGTCGAGCGCGTTGAGCGGGCCGGACAGCAGCTCGGCCCGCTGCTGCAGGCACTCCCCCAGCGTCACCGGGTCGCCGGAGGCCTCGGCGATCCCGACCGCCTCGGACAGCGCCTCGAGCCCGGCGCCGCCGTCCCGGGTGAACGCCGCGCCGAACCCGAGCACCGCCAGCACCGACGCCAGCGCCCGCGGCTCACCGACCCGGCGGGCCGGGACGAGCGCCTGCTGCGCCACCCGGCGCGCGGCGGAGAAGTCGGCCCGGGTCAGCAGCGCGGTGGCGTACCCGGCCAGCACCTCGGCGCGGGCGGCGTCGGTGGGCGCCCCGCCGCCGGGATCGTCGGGCAGCGCGGCGACCGCCCGGCGGGCCGCCTCCTCGGCCTCGGCGGCCTGTCCCGCCGACATCAGGTAGCGGGCCAGCCGGGAGCGCAGCACGGCCTCGTCCATCCCGGTCGGCGCCTGCGGGCCCGCCAGCCGCTCGGCGAGCAGCGCGACCGCCGACTCGTGGTCCCCGGCGAGCTCGGCGGCGGCCGCTGCCCGCTCCAGGAAGCCGCCGCGGGCCGCGGCGGAGCCGGCCACCGGCAGGGTCGCCGCCCGCAGCCAGTGCCGGTGCGCCTCGGCGTAGCCGCGCAGCCGTTCGGCCTCCTCGGCCGCCGCCAGGGTGGCGGCGAGCGCCTGCGCCGGATGCCCCGCCCGCTGCCAGTGGTGCGCGAGCCGGGCCGCGACCCCGGGGCCCTCGTGGCCGGCGAGCGCCCGCGCGTACCGCTCGTGCAGGTCGACCCGCTCGGCCGGGAGCAGGTCCCCGGCGACGACCTCGGTCATCAGGCCGTGCCGCAGCGCGTAGCCGTCGTTGCCCGCGGCGACGACGAACCCGGCGTCGACCGCCTCCCGCACCGCGACCGCCAGCTCCGCCCCGGACCGGTCGAGGACGGCGGCGAGCAGCGGGTGCTCGACGTCGCCGACCCCGGCCGCCACCGCGCGGACCACGTCCCGGGCGCCCGCGGACAGCCCGGCCGCCCCGGCCCGGACGAGCTCGCGCACCGTCTGCGGGACCCCGCGCGGGTCGCCGTCGAGCACCGCCCGGACGGTCTGCTCGGCCAGGAACACGTTGCCGGCGGAGTGCGCCCAGACCATCGGCTCCAGGTCCGGGCGGTCCGGCAGCCACATCCCGAGCAGCTCGGCGAGCGCCGCCCGGGGCAGCGGCCGCACCTGGCGGAAGGTGACCGTCCGGTGCCTGCGCAGCTCGGTGACCAGCGGCAGCAGCGTGGCCGGGGTGCCGCCCGCCGGATCGTCGCGGTAGGTCCCGACCAGCAGCACCCGCTCGGTCGCGAGCCCGGCGAGCAGGTAGGCGAACAGGTCGCGGGTCGAGCGGTCCGCCCAGTGCAGGTCGTCGACGACGAGCACCACCGGCGAGTCCCGGGCGGCCCGCCCGACCAGCCCGCACAGCTCGCCGAGCATCTCCACCCGGCCGGCCGCCGACGCCCCGTCGGTGCCGTCCAGGTCGCCCAGCGCGGCGGCGAACGTCCGCGCCGCCTCCCCGGTGCCGGTGCGGGCGTGCTCGCGCAGCGCCGACACCACCGGCCAGAACGACGGCGCGTCGGCGATGTCGAGCGCCCGGCCGGTCAGCACGACGGTCCCGTCGGCGACCGCCCACCGGCCGAACTCGGTGACCAGGCGGGTCTTGCCGACCCCGGCGTCGCCACCGAGCAGCACCGCGGACGCACCGTTGACGACGGTATCGCGCAAAGCTGAGCGCAGCAGGTCCAGCTCGGCGGTGCGACCGTGGAAGGGGCGCCCCGCCGGTGTGTCTCTCACCGGACACAGGCTAGTGACGGTGTTATCACCGATCCAGGGAAAAGGACCCTTCCGCCAGGACCCGCCGGGCGGTCAGGATGCTCAGCCAGGCGTAGACCCGCGCGGCGGGCTCGCAGCCGCAGCCGTCCCACGGGTGCATCATGTCGGCGTACCAGGACGCCTCGGTGCACGCGTCGCCGACCAGCGCGTCGCCGCCGTGGCGGGCGAGGGCGAGCACGCAGGCGGCCCGCAGCCGCCAGACCCACCACCGCTCGAACGCCGTCACGACTGCGCACTCGCCGGACACGACGTGTCGGTTACGCCTGCCCCGGTACGGGATCGGCGAGATCGAGGACCACCTTGCCGACCGCCGCACCGGACCGCAGGTGCTCCAGCCCGGCCGGGGCCTCACCGAACGGGACGATCCGGTCGACGGTGGCACGGACCCGGCCGTCGGCGACCAGGTCGAGCACCGGTGTCAGCGCGGCGGCGACCGCGGCCCGCTCGTCGGCGGTCCGCACGCTGAAGGTCGTCCCGATCAGCCGCAGCCGCCGGAACGACAGCGTGTTCAGGTCCAGCGTGGCGGACGGGCCGGCGAGCCGGCCGATCTGGATCGCGGTCCCGCCGATCCGGATCCCGCCGAGCGCGGCGGCGAGCTGGTCGCCGCCGACCAGATCGAGGACGACGTCCACCCCGGCGCCATCGGTCGCGGCGAGCAGCCCGTCCGCGAGCCCGTCCGGCCCGACCAGCGGATCGGCCCCGGCCGCGGCGATCGCCGCCCGCTTCGCCTGCGAGGTGGTCGTCGCGAGCACCGGATCGGCGCCGAGGGCGCGCGCCAACCGGATCGCGACCTGCCCGACGCCGGTCGTCCCGCCGAGCACCAGCACCGCACCGGCGGTGCCGAAACCGGCCTGGGTGACCAGCGCGTCGTGCACCGTCTCCAGCGCCACCGGCAGCGCGGCGGCGTCGGTCCAGGACAGCCCGGCCGGGACCGGCAGCGCGCGCCGGGCGTCGACGACGGCGTAGTCGGCGAACGCCGCGGGCGCGCTGCAGAACACCCGGTCGCCCAGGCTCCGGCCGGCCGTCCCCGGCCCGGCCGCGACGACCTCCCCGGCGAGCTCCATCCCGGCGACGAACACGCCGTCCGGCCCGGCGTGCGGGACCGGGTAGCCGCCGCCGAGCGCGAGCAGGTCGGCCCGGTTCAGGCCGGCCGCCCGCACCCGCACCAGCAGCTCGCCGGCGCCGGGCTCGGGCACGGTGCGCTCACCGAGCTCCCAGGACCGGGCCCCGGGACGGCCGCCGAGCAGCGCGCGCATCGTCACTTCTTCCGCGGGCGCTTCTCACGCACCCGGACCGACAGCCGGATCGGGGTGCCGCCGAACCCGAACTCCTCGCGCAGCTTCCGCTCGACGAACCGGCGATAGCCCGCCTCCAGGAAGCCGGAGGTGAACAGCACGAACGTCGGCGGCCGGGTCTGCGCCTGGGTGGCGAACATGATCTTCGGCTGCTTGCCGCCGCGGACCGGCGGCGGGGTGGCCGCGACCAGGTCGTTGAGCCACTGGTTGAGCCGGCCGGTGGGCACCCGGGTGTCCCACGAGGCCAGCGCCCGGCGCATCGCGGGGGTGATCCGCTGGGTGGCGCGGCCGGTCAGCGCGGAGACGTTGACCCGCTCCGCCCAGCGGACGCTGATCAGGTCCCGCTCCAGCTCCCGGGTCAGCTGCTCGCGCCGGTCCTCGTCGACGAGGTCCCACTTGTTGAACAGGATGACCAGCGCCCGGCCCGCCTCGGCGACCATCGTCAGCACCCGCTGGTCCTGCTCGGCGATCGGCTCGGAGGCGTCGATCAGCACCAGCGCGACCTCGGCGGCCTCGATCGCGGAGCTGGTGCGCAGCGACGCGTAGTACTCCATCCCGGAGGCCATCTTGACCCGCTTGCGCAGCCCGGCGGTGTCGACGAAGCGGAACACCTCGCCGTCCAGCTCGACCAGCGAGTCGACCGGGTCGACCGTGGTGCCCGCCACGTCGTGCACCACCGACCGGATCTCCCCGGACAGCTTGTTGAGCAGGCTCGACTTGCCGACGTTCGGCTTGCCGACCAGCGCGACCCGGCGCGGCCCGGCCCCGGAGGCGCCGAAGTCGTCGCGCGGGGTCTCCGGCAGCACCTCGAGCACCGCGTCGAGCAGGTCACCGGAGCCGCGGCCGTGCAGGCCGGACACCGGGTGCGGCTCGCCGAGCCCGAGCCGCCACAGCTCGGCGGTGTCGGAGGTGAGCCGGTCGTCGTCGACCTTGGTGGCGGCCAGCAGGACGGGCACGTCCGCGCGGCGCAGCACCCGGGCGACGGCCTGGTCGGTGGCGGTCGCCCCGACCGAGGCGTCCACCACGAGCAGCACGGCGTCGGCCGTGCGCATCGCGGTCTCCGCCTGCTGGGCGACGAACGCCTGCAGTCCGGCGGCGTCCGGCTCCCAGCCGCCGGTGTCCATCAGCTTGAACCGGCGGCCGTTCCACAACGCGTCGTAGACGACGCGGTCGCGGGTCACCCCCGGCACGTCCTGCACGACCGCCTCACGGCGGCCCAGCAGCCGGTTGACCAGCGTGGACTTGCCGACGTTGGGCCGCCCGACCACCGCCAGGGTGGGGGTGGCGAGCACCTCGTCCGGGTCGATCCCGGCCGCGACCTGCCCTTCCTCGTCGACGGCGACGAACTCGGCGGGATCGAGTCCCAGCCGGTCCATCTCCACCCGGTCGGCGTCCCCGACGATGTCGGCGCCGCTCCTGTTGTCACTCACCTGTCACTCACGTCCCGGCCGGTTCGATCCGGCCTCATAGCTGTCTCCGTTGCACGGCCCGTCGCGGCCGAGCTCGCGGACCAGGGCCCGCAGTGCCTCCGCGACGTCCGCGGTCGCCGCCGCCAGCCCGTCCCGCCCGGGGACGGACGGGGCGGCGAGTGCCGGACCGACCAGCACGTCGACCGTGGGCCGGAACCTGCGTCCCGATCCGTCCGGCCGCCGTGTCCCGCGCACCGCCACCGGCAGTACCGGCGCGGACGCCGCCCTGGCCAGCCAGGCCGCCCCCTGCCGGGCCGCGGCGACCTCACCGGTGCCGCGGGTGCCCTCGGGGAACACCGCGACCACGCCACCGCCGCGCAGCACGTCCAGCGCGGCGGTCAGCGGCCGCCGGTCGGCCACCTCCCGGCGGACCGGGATCTGGCCCAGCGCCGGCAGCAGCAGCCGCAGCGGCCCCCGGAACATCTCCTGCTTCACCAGGAACACCACCCGGCGCCCGAACATGCCGAACAGCAGCGGACCGTCGACGAACGCGCTGTGGTTCGCGACGACGACCACCGGACCCTCGGCGGGGATCCGGTCCCGGTGCCGCACCCGGATCCGGTAGAACGGCGTGAAGATCCAGGTACCGAGCCATCGTGCCAGGTCGTGCAACCAGCCGACGCTCCCGGGGGTCAGCCCGGACGGCCCGGCACCCGGGCGGATCACCCGCCCAGCCCCCGTTCCGCGACCAGCTCCCGCAGCCGGGCCAGCACGGCGTCCGCGGAGAGCAGGTCGGTGTCGAGCACGAGCGCGTCGGCCGCCGCGTACAGCGGCGACACCCGGCGGGACGAGTCCAGCCGGTCCCGCCGCTCGACGTCGGCGAGGGTGCGGTGCAGGTCGGACTCCCGGCCCGCCCGCGCGTCCTGCCGGCCGCGCCGCGCCGCGCGGACCTCCGGCGACGCCGTCAGGTACACCTTCAGCGGCGCCTCCGGCACCACCACGGTACCGATGTCGCGACCCTCGACGACGATGCCGCCCCCGCCGTCCACCGCCGCCCGGATCAGCGCGTGCTGCCGGGCGACCAGCTCGGTGCGGACCTCGGGCACCGCGGAGACCGCCGACACCAGCGCGGTCACCTCGGGGCCGCGGATCTCGGCGGACACGTCGGCGCCGTCCAGGGTGATGGTCGGTGCCGACGGGTCGGTGCCCGACTCGATCGACGCCGCCGTCGCGACCCGGGCCAGCTCCGCGGCCGGGGCGTCATCGCCGAGCCCGGCGCGCAGCACGGCGAGGGTCGCCGCCCGGTACATCGCACCGGTGTCCAGGTAGGCGGCCGAGCAGGCCTGCGCCAGCCGCCGGGAGACGGTCGACTTGCCCGTCCCGGACGGACCGTCCATCGCGACGACGCCCCGCAAGGCCACCTGTCCCCCACCCTGTCGTACCTGTGATCCCGTGCCCGTTGATCCGTAGGGCATTCTCGCCGGTCCGGTACGGCACGTCCGGGGCGGGGTGTCCTACTGGGGCAGGTCGGTCCGCAGCGCCCGCGCCCCGTGCAGGTAGACGTGCCGCATCTCGGAGCGCGCCTTCGGGGTCTCCACGTGGGCGAGCAGCCGCAGCACCCGCGGCAGCGCGCCCGGGACCGACATCTCGGTGGCACACATCAGCGGCACGTCGGTCAGCCCGAGCAGCCGGGCGGCGTAGGCCGGGAACTCCGCGGTCAGGTCCGGGGTCGCGGTGAACCAGATCGAGATGATGTCCGCCGCGACCAGCTCGTTGCGTTCCAGGACGGCGCTCACCAGCTCGGCGGAGCGGTCCAGGATCTGCTCCCGCTCGTCGGCGTCGACCTGGGTGGCCCCGCGCAGCGCGCGCACCGCCACCGCTACAGCCCCACGGCCTTGTAGAGCGAGCCGATCTCCACCCGGTCCAGCGGGCGCAGCTTGCCCGGCTTCTGGTTGCCCAGCCGGACCTCCCCGACGGCGGTGCGCACCAGCCGCTGCACCGGGTGCCCGACCTCGGTGAGCATCCGCCGCACGATGTGCTTGCGCCCCTCGTGCAGGACGAGCTCCACGGTCGCCCGGCCGGGCAGCGAGTCGACCAGCTTGAACGAGTCGACGCGGGCGAGCCCGTCGTCCAGCTCGATCCCGTCCCGCAGCCGCCGGCCCAGGTCCCGCGCGATCCGGCCCTCCACCTCGGCCAGGTAGGTCTTGGGCACCTCGTAGGACGGGTGCATCAGCCGGTGGCCGAGCTCGCCGTCGTTGGTGAGCAGCAGCAGGCCCTCGGTCTCGGCGTCCAGCCGTCCGACGTGGAACAGCCGCTGCGCCTCGTTCATCAGCTCGACCCGGTCGGCGAGCAGATCGCCGATGCAGGGCCGGCCCAGGTCGTCGGACATCGTCGAGTGCAGGCCGCGCGGCTTGTTCAGCGCCAGGTACACCTGGTCGTCGCGCAGCGTGACCCGGGCGCCGTCGACGTGCAGCACGGCGGTCTCGGGGTCGATCCGGCGGCCCATCTCGCGGACGGTCACGCCGTCGACCTGCACGCGCCCCTGCGCGATCAGCTCCTCCGCGGCCCGCCGGGAGGCGACACCCGCGCGGGCCAGCACCTTCTGCAGCCGGACTCCGTCGGGGTCGTGTGTGTTGCTCATGTCCTCTAGCTTTCCAGGTCGTCGATCGCGTCGATGTCGGGCAGCAGCGGCGCCAGCGGGGGCAGCTCCTGCACCGACGAGAGCCCGAGCCGTTCCAGGAACACCTCGGTGGTCCGGAACAGTGTCCCTCCGGTGTGCTCCTCGGTCCCCGCCTCCTCCACCAGCCCGCGGGTGAGCAGGGTCCGCAGCACGCCGTCGCAGTTCACCCCACGGACCGCGGCGACCCGTGCCCGGGTCACCGGCTGCCGGTAGGCGACGACGGCGAGGGTCTCCAGCGCGGCCCGGGTGAGCCGGGCACGCTGGCCGTCGAGCAGCAGCTTCTCGACGTACGGGGCGTACCGGTCGCGGGTGTAGAACCGCCAGCCGCCGCCCACCCGGCGCAGGTCGATGCCGCGGGCGTCGGCGGTGTAGCTGAACGACATCCGGTCGAGCGTCTGCCGGATCCGCACCGGGGTCTGGCCGAGCGTCGTGGCCAGCGACTCCTCGTCCACCGGGGTGTCGACGACCAGCAGCAGCGCCTCGAGGGCCTTCTCCAGCTCGGTGTCGTCGGTGAGTTCGGTGAGTGCCGGGTCGTCGACGGCCAGGTCATCGGCTGCGGACTCGTCGGCTGCGGACTCGTCGGCTGCGGACTCGTCGGCTGCCGGGTCATCGGCTGCCGTCTCGTCGACTGCCGGGTCGTCGGCGGCCAGGTCGTCGGCGGCCAGGTCGTCGGCTGCGGAGTCGTCGGCTGCGGAGTCATCCGCTGCCAGGTCATCGGCTGCTGGCTCGTCGGATGCCGTGTCGTCGAATGTCAGGTCATCGACTACCAGGTCGTCGGCTGCGGAATCGTCGGCTGCCGGGTCATCGGCTGCTGCCTCGTCGGCTACCGCGTCATCGGCTACCGCGTCATCGGCTACCGGGTCGTCGGATGCCGGGTCGCCGGCTGCCGGGTCGTCGGATGGGCGGTCAGTCGCCGGGGCCGGCTCCGTCCCCGGGGCCCGGGTGCGTGCCGGCTCGTCGTCGTCCCGGACGTCGATCCGGTTCTCGTCCGGCCCGGCCGTTGTCCGCTCCGTGCCGGCGTGCGGGCTCCGCGGCACCGTCCGGCCGATCAGGCGCATCAGCTCGGACGGGTCCTCCGGGTCGTCGGATCCCGGCCGGTCGTCCGGCTCAGCCACCGGCCGTCCCGGTCCCCTCGCCATCGGGCACCGAGCCCTCCCGCGGTCCGGCATCGTGCTCCGGACCTCCGGCGCCGATCTCCGGTTCCGGCGCGGCGGGCGTCCCGGCGTCCGCATCAGTGCCCGGCGCGTCATCCGCCCCGGCACCGGTCGCCTCATCCGACCCAGCGTCCGGCGCGTCGTCCGGCCCGGCGTCCAGCGCATCGTCCGGCACAGCATCGTCCGACACAGCATCCAGCGCATCGTCCGACACAACATCGTCCGACACGGCGTCGTCGGCGCGGTTCTTCTTGCGGCGCCGCTTGTTCCTGGCCCGCACCGCCTCCTCCGCCGCGGCCCGCTCGTCCTCCAGCGCGGCCGCGTACGCGACCGGGTCGACGGCGCGGTCGGCGGTCCAGGTGACGGTGAGATCGGCGAACGGCTCCGGCTGCTCCAACGCGACCGAGCGTTCCCGGTACAGCTCCAGCAGGCCCATGAACCGGGCGATGACCTCCAGCGTGCCGACGCAGTCGGCGGTCAGCTCGGCGAAGGTGGCCGTCCCGGCGACGGCGAGCCGCTCGCGCAGCAGCTGGGTGTGCTCGGCGACCGACACGTGCACCGCGTGCAGGTGGTCGACGCCCACCTCCTGCGGGGGCCGCGGCCGGAACACCGCCGCGGCGAGCTCGGCGAACGCGTCGGCGTCCACCCCGAGCAGCACCTCGGGCAGCAGCTCGGCGTACCGGTCCTCCAGCGACACCGAGCGCGGGAACCGGCGCAGCGCGCCGTTCTCCAGCTCGACGAACAGCTGCGCGGCCTGCTTGTAGGCCCGGTACTGCAGCAGCCGGGCGAACAGCAGGTCGCGCGCCTCGAGCAGGGCGAGGTCCTCGTCGTCCTCGACCTCGGCGCCGGGCACCAGGCGGGCCGCCTTCAGATCGAGCAGGGTGGCCGCGACGACCAGGAACTCGGTGGTCTCGTCGAGGTCGGCGTCGTCGCCGAGATCGGCCAGGTGCGCGATGAAGTCGTCGGTGACCTTGTGCAGCGCCATCTCGGTGACGTCGAGCTCGTGCTTGCCGATCAGCTGCAGCAGCAGGTCGAACGGGCCCTCGAAGTTCGTCAGGCGCACGGTGAACCGCCGGGACCGCGGGGCGGCGACGTCGCCGTCGTCCAGGTTCTCCGGGACGGGCCCACCCGGACCGTCGGCCAGCAGCGTCACCGGGCGATGACCTCCCGGGCCAGCATCCGGTAGGACGCCGCCGCGGACGACGTGGGCGCCCAGACCGTGATCGGCTCGCCGGCGACCGTCGTCTCCGGGAACTTGATCGTCCGGTTGATGACGGCGTCGAACACCTTCTCGCCGAACGCCTCGACGACCCGGTCGTGCACCTCCTTGGTGTGCAGCGTCCGGGTGTCGAACATGGTCGCCAGTACGCCGAGCAGCCGCAGGTCCGGGTTGAGCCGGTCGGTGACCTTGTCGATCGTGTCCATCAGCAGCGCGACCCCGCGCAGCGAGAAGAACTCGCAGGCCAGCGGGATCAGCACCTCGTCGGCGCAGGACAGCGCGTTGATCGTGAGCAGGCCGAGCGAGGGCTGGCAGTCGATGAGGACGACGTCGTAGTCGGGCAGGAACCGCTTCAGCGACCGGCCGAGCGCCTGCTCGCGGCCGACCTCGGTGACCAGCTGCACCTCGGCGGCGGACAGGTCGATGTTCGACGGCAGCAGGTCCATGTTCTCGACGCCGGTGTCCTGCAGCACCTCGTCGGCCTCGACGTCGCGCTCCATCAGCAGGTTGTAGACGGTCGACTCGAGCTGGTGCGGCTGCACGCCGAGCCCCACCGACAGCGCACCCTGCGGGTCGAAGTCGACGAGCAGGACCTTGCGGCCGTACTCGGCGAGCGCCGCCCCGAGGTTGATGGTGGACGTCGTCTTGCCGACGCCGCCCTTCTGGTTCGCCACGGCGATCACCCGGGCGGGGCCGTGCACGGTCAGCGGCGCCGGTTCCGGCGCGCGGCTGCTGGTGCTGGGGATGCCTCGCCCCGGGGTCGGCGACGACTCGTCGGCCGAGTCGTCGAGCCGGTCCTGGGGTTCCGGCCGCGTGGGGTTCATGCGGTCTCCGGTCTCGTCGTGGGGTGCGTACCGGGTCCCGGGACAGCTGCACCGATCCCGACCCGCACTGTAGGAACCGCCCCCACGTGCGGCAACGCGCCTCGCCGTGCACCTCGCGAACTGATGTCGCAACCTTACCCGCGCCCGGTGACGGTTCCCCGCCGCCCGGGCCCGGCGTGTCGCGGTGCAGCTCAGCCCGGTGTGACCGAGACGCTCCCGGCCGTGCTGCGCGCGATGACGCGGTGATCGGCGCCGGGCTGGTCGGGCACCTCGACGGTGCTGCTGCCGGCGGTCGTCTCGGCGGTGACCCAGTAGGCGGGACCGATCGGCAACCGGACGTCCACCTGCCCGGCCGTCGACTCCGCGGTCACCTCCGGGGCCGCCTCGGCGAACCGCAGGTCGACCCCGCCCGCACTGGACGACGCGGTGACCGAACCCGGCCCGAGGCCGGTGCCGGTGACCTCGCCCGCGCTGGTGCGGACGTCCTGCTCGCCGGTCAGGCCGGAGATCTCGATGCCGCCGGCGGAGAGCTCCACCCGCGACGACGCCTCGGCCGGCACGGTGACGACCAGCCCGGCCTGGCAGCGCTCGCCGCCGGAGTTCGGGCAGCGGGCGCTGATCCGCAGGACGTCGCCGTCCAGCCGGTGCTCGACCTGCGGCCGCGCGTCCCCGGTCCAGCGCAGGTCCTGCTCGACCGACGACTCCGCACCGGCGACCAGCCGCACCGGACCCGCGTCCGAGTCGATCTCGACCCGGGCCACGGCCCCGTCGATCCGGTCGCTGACGTTCTCCTGCTGCTCGGGCCCCGCACTCGCGCACCCGGCCACCACCAGGGACGCCACGGCCCCGACGACCCACGCTCCGTATCGCATCGATCCCGGAACGTAGTCCGTCCGATCCCGGCCCCCGCCGCCGGGTCCGGTGATCACGGATCGGGAACCGGAACGGTCGGCCACCGGTCGTCCCGGTTCCCGATCCGTGATCAGCCCGCGAGGCGCAGCGCGTGCCGGATCTGCGCGACGATCCGGCCCGGTGCGGTGTCCAGGTCGTGCCAGGTCACCCGCAACACCGTCCAGCCGGCGCCCGCGAGCTCGTTGCCCTTGCGGCGGTCGTTGCGGAACCGGACCACGTCGCTGTGCCAGGCCCAGCCGTCGAACTCGACGCCGAGCCGGGCCGCGGGGAACGCGAGATCGAGCTCGTACGGGCCGACCCGGTGGCCGAGCACCCAGCCGTCGATGCCGGCGGAGCGGAGCACCCGGACCAGCCGGCGCTCCGCACCCGATCCGGCCCGGTCGGCCGCGGCGACGAGCAGCTCCCGGGCCCGGCGGGCGCCGGTGGCCCCGGCCGTCCGGCACCAGGCGCCGTGCAGCGCGTCGAACGTGACCCACCGTTGCAGGGCCCGGTCGACCAGCGCCGATCCGTCGTCGAGCGCGGCCGCGGCCTCCAGCACCGTCAGCGGGCGGCCGGTGATCCCGAGCCCGTGGCGCAGCACCCGGTCGGCCGGATCGAGGTCGCGCCGCCGCACCCGGACCCCCGGACGCGGCCGCCGGCGCCTGCTCCGGGGCACCGTGACGTCGACGACCGCAGGCACCACGTCGAGCATCCCCCACCACCACGCCGCCGCCGGGCCGGACACCACACCGCCGGACCACAGCCCCGCCGAGCGGATCCGGGCCCGCGGCCCGTACCGGTGCCCGCGATCGTGGAACACCCCCGGGAACGGCGCCGACCACCGACCGGCCGCGATCCGCCGCCGGGCGGCCTGCGCCGAGATCCCGCAGGCCGCGGCCTGGGCGGCGGTGAGCACGCCGTCCTGTTCCCGCAGCACCCGTGCCAGGTCCATCCCCCGACCCTGCCCACCCCGGTCCGGGCCCGGCCCGGATCGGGCACAACGGTTCGCCCCCGCGAACCCGGGTGATCACGGATCGGGAACCGGGACGGTCGGCCACCGGACGTCCCGGTTCCCGATCGGTGATCAGCCGCGGGCGCGCGGATGCGCCGTGGCGTAGACCTCGCGCAGCGTGTCCACCGTGACGTGGGTGTAGATCTGGGTCGTCGCCACCGACGAGTGCCCCAGCAGCTCCTGCACCACGCGCACGTCCGCCCCGCCGGAGAGCAGGTGCGTCGCGAAGCAGTGCCGCAGGGTGTGCGGGGACACCGACGCCACCACCGCCGGCTCCAGCCCGGACGCCTCGGCGGCCGCGCGCAGCACGTGCCACGCGCTCTGCCGGGACAGCCGGGCGCCACGGGCGTTCAACAGCAGCGCCGGGCTCCCGGCGCCGCGGGTGGCGAGCACCGGGCGGGCGCGCACCCGGTAGGCGTCGACGGCGGCCAGCGCGGGCCGCCCGACCGGCACGATTCGCTGCTTGTTCCCCTTGCCGTGCAACAGGATCGTCCGCGCCTCGGGATCCAGGTCGTCGAGATCGGCGCCGACGATCTCGGAGATCCGGGCGCCGGTCGAGTACAGCAGCTCCAGCAGCGCCCGGTCCCGCAATCCGGTCGGGCCGTCGGCGACGCAGCCGGCCAGGAGCTGGTCGACCTGGTCCACCGAGAGCGCCTTCGGCAGCCGGGACGGCAACGACGGCGGCGCCACCGCGGCGGCGACGTCGGCCGGCACGATCCCCTCCCGGACCGCGAACCGGTGCAGCCCGCGCACCGCGGCCAGCGCCCGTGCGGTCGACGACGCGGCGAGCGGCCGCTCCCCGGTGCGCAGCGCCGCCACGAACGCCGAGACGTCGGCCTCCCGCACCGCGGCGAGATCGTCGCGCCCCGACGACGCCAGGTGCTCGGTGTAGCGGTCCAGGTCGAGCCGGTACGAGCGCAGCGTGTTCTGCGCCCGCCCGCGCTCGACGGCGAGATGGCCGAGGTAGTCCTCGACGACCCGCTCCGGGGACGGCACCGCCGGCTCAGCCCGTCAGTGCCGGGACGACCTCGCGCTCGAACAGCTCGATCCCGGACCGGTCGTAGGCGGCCTCCGGGAAGTAGCAGATCGCGTAGCTCATCCCCTTGTCCTGCAGCGCGGAGAGCTTCTCGACGATCTGCTCGGGGGTGCCGCAGCCGGGCATCCCGCGGAACGCACCGAGCGCGCCCTGGGCCTTCTCCGCCCCGACGAGCGGCTCCAGCCGGGCGACGAGCTGCTGCAGCCGGTCCTCGACCTCGTCCTCGGTGTACCCGATCGCGATGTTGTAGTTCGCCGACCGGACGATCGCGTCGAAGTCGGTGCCCAGCTCGCGGCAGTGCCCGGCGAGCACCTCGGACTTGTGCGCGAAGCCCTCCGGGGTGCCGTCGAAGTTGGTGTACTGCGCGTACTGCGCGGCGATCTTCAGGGTGACCTTCTCCCCGCCGCCGGCGATCCAGAGCGGGATGCCGCCGTCCTGCAGCGGCTTGGGGGCGACGATCGCGTCGTCGACCTGGTAGTGCTTGCCGTCCAGGGTGGCCCGGCCCTCCCGCCACGCCTGCGCGAAGATCTGCACGCCCTCGTCGAGCATCCCGAGCCGCACGCCCGGGCGCGGGAAGCCGTAGCCGTAGGCCCGCCACTCGTGCTCGTACCAGCCGCCGCCGATGCCCATCTCGACCCGGCCCTTGGAGATGACGTCGCAGGTCGCCGCGACCTTCGCCAGGTAGGCGGGGTTGCGGTAGGCCATGCAGGTGCACATCTGGCCGAGCCGCACCCGCTCGGTGCTGGCGGCGAACGCGGCCATCAGGCTCCACGCCTCGTGACAGGCCTCGTCGGTCGGTGCGGGGACGGTGTGGAAGTGGTCGTAGACCCACACCGACTCCCACACGTCGCCGCGGTCGGCGTACTCGGCGAGGCCACGCATGACGTCCCACTGGGCGTTGGTGTCGATACCGACGAGATCGAGTCGCCAGCCCTGGGGCACGAAGAGTCCGAAGCGCATGCACCGAGCCTAGGACCGACCCGCCGACGGCGGCATGTCGCCCGGGCCCGCCCGGATATACCGTCGCCACCATGAGCACCGGGGACCTCGGCCACGCCGAGCAGGAGGACGCGGTGCGGGCACTGTCCCTGCACTTCACCGGTGGCCGCCTGGAGGTCGGCGCGTTCGACGAGCGGGTCCGGCGGGCGCGCGCGGCGGGCTCGTGGGCCGAGCTGGCGGCGCTGTTCACCGACCTGCCCGAGCCGCATCCGGACTTCCCGCCGGGGGTGCGTCCGGGGGAAGGCGGGGCGACCGCGGCACCCCCCGCCGACGGCACGTCCGCCGGATCGGCCGGTGCGACGGCGGCGTACCCGGCGGGCGGCGCGACGGGACCCGGCCCGGACCACCGCACCGCGCCGCCGTGGCCACCGGCCCACGGCGCCCGGCAACCGGCCTTCCCCGGGTTCGCACCCGGGCACGAGTCCACCCCCGCCTGGTACGACGGGTACCCGAACGCCTATCCACCGCATCCCGGCCCGCCCGTCTACGGCGCCTACGCCGGCTACGACGCGGCGGCCCCGTTCGGCCGGGAGCCGTACTCGGGGCGCCCGTACTCGGACCGGCAGCGGATCGTCGGCGGCCTGCTGCAGCTGTTCCTGCCGTTCGGCGTCGGCCGGTTCTACACCGGGCACACCGGGCTGGCGGTGGCACAGCTGCTGGTCACGCTGTTCACCTTCGGGTTCGGGGCGATCTGGTCGTTCGTCGACGGGATCGTGATCCTGGCCGGCAGCCCGACCGACCCGGCGGGCCGGCCGCTGCGCCCCTGACCGGCCACCGTCCCTGATCAGTCACCGTGCCTGATCAGTCACCGTCCCGGCGGCGGGCGAAGCGCTCCGGCCGGTCCACCCACTCGGTCCCGACCGGCCGCGGCTCGGCGTCCCCGGCCAGCACGGCGCCGGCGGCGAGCAGCCCGGCGCAGGTCACCGCGTTGACGATCTCGCCGGCGAACACCATCGCGACGGCCTCGTCGATCGGGATCCAGCGCAGCTCCAGATCGGCCTCCTCGTCGTCACGCAGCACCGGCCGCGGCTGCTCGGTGAGCCCGCGGGCCAGGAAGATCCGGACCGACTCGTCGGAGAAGCCCGGGGACGGGACGACGTCGAGCAGCACCGCCCAGTCGGCCGCGGACAGCCCCGCCTCCTCGGTCAGCTCGCGACCGGCGGTGACGACCGGGTCCTCCCCGGCGACGTCCAGCAGCCCGGCCGGCAGCTCCCAGAGCCTGCGCCGCACCGCGTGCCGGTACTGGTGCAGCATCCGGACCCGCCGGTCGTCGTCGACCGCCAGGACGGCGACCGCGCCGGGATGTTCCAGGATCTCCCGGGTGGCGACCCGCCCGCCGGGCATGACCACCCGGTCCGAGCGCAGCGCCATCACCCGGCCCGAGTAGATGTCGGTGGCCGAGCGGACCGGGAAGTCGTGCTCGCCGGGGCGGGTCACGATCCGGCGACCGGGGACGTGGGGCCGGGGGCCGGCCAGCGCCTGATCTTCACCCCACGGGACACTACTGCTCCCCCGCGGTCCCGCCGCGCAGGAGCATTCGCCCGTACGGGTCACGAATCGGTCTCGGTGACCGCGCGGCCTTGACTCTGGACGAACCCGACACAAAGGATTCTCGGCATGAGCCGGACCATCCTCCTGACGCGTCGTCGTCATGTGGACATGGCCCGTGTCTCCTCGCAGGGTTGTCGACCCCGCCGCTGATCCCCCCTCCGCGGGCCGAGTCCGGTCCCGCGTGAGCGCGATCCTCCGCGCGCCGTCCGGCGCGCTCCCTCCCGCCCGCGCACCCCGTGCTCGCGAGCCGGCCGCGGCGTGCCCAACCCGTTCCAGGAGAACCGATGTCGAGCCCCACCCCGTCCACGTCCGCACCCGACGACGCCGATCCCGGATCCGGTTCCGGCAGATGGCGTCGCCTCGGTCTGATCGGTGCCGCGATCGTCGCGGTGGTCGCCGTCGTCGCGGGCATCGTCGCCGTCAGCGGTGGGGGTGACCAGGCCGGACGCCCCGCCGCCGCGGGCACCCCGATCGTCGAGGACAACTACTCCGACGTCGTCGTCAGCACCGAGTGGCTGGCCGCGAACCTGGACGACCCGTCGATCCGGGTGATCGAGGTCAGCACCGAACCGGGGGTCTACGAACGCGGTCACATCCCCGGCGCCTGGAACTACAACTGGACGACCGACTTCGTCTCGACGGTGAACCGGGACGTCGTCAGCAGGGAGGACTTCACCGCCCTCACCCGGCGCAGCGGTATCGACCCGGACACCACGGTCGTGCTCTACGGCGACAAGGAGAACTGGTTCGCCGCCTGGGGTGCGTGGGTGTTCAACCTCTACGGCCACGAGAACGTCAAGCTGCTCGACGGCGGCCGGGTGAAGTGGGAGGCCGAGGGCCGCACCCTCGACGTCGGCGCCCCGCAGCCGGGCCAGGGCAGCTGGGAGGCCGGCGAGGCGGACCCGAACCTGCGGGCCTTCCTGCCGGACGTGGTCGAGGTGGCGCGCGCCGCGGAGAGCGGCGCCGAGACCGACACCGCGCTCGTCGACATCCGGGGCGCCGCCGAGTTCAACGGCGAGATCTTCGCCCCCGAGGGCTTCCAGGAGACCGCCGTGCGGGCCGGGCACATCCCCGGCGCGGTGAACGTCACCTGGTCCGAGGCCGTCGCCGACGACGGCACCTTCCTGCCGGTCGACGAGCTCCGCGCGCTGTACGCGGAGCAGGGCATCGACGGCAGCAAGCCGATCGTCGCCTACTGCCGGATCGGTGAGCGCGCCAGCCACACCTGGTTCGTGCTCAGCCAGATCCTCGGCTACGACGTGCAGCTCTACGACGGCTCCTGGACCGAGTACGGCAACACCGTCGGCGTCCCGGTGGTCAACAACGCCGGCACCGTCTGGGGCGTCGCGTAACCCATGACAGCCACTCCGGAGCCCGGTTCCCCCACGGTCGGGGGGACCGGGCTCCCGCCCGCCGGGGCCCGGCGCTGGACCCGGGCCGACACCGTCCGCACCGCGGTCGCGCTGGCACTGGCCGGGGCGCTCGCGACCGGGGCGGTGCTGCTGCACGGCGCGCCGGCGCACGGCGCCGACGCGGCGTTCTCGCTGCTCGTCGGTGCGGCGCTCGGGATCGTCTGCGAGCGCGGCCGGTTCTGCTTCTTCTGCATCTTCCGGGACCTGTTCGAGCACCGCGACTCCACCGGCAGCTACGCGATCCTGGCCGCCCTCGCGGTCGGCGCGACCGGGTACGCGGTGGTGTTCTCGCTGTTCGTGCCCGATCCCGGGGCCGGCGGGCTGCCCCCGGGGGCGCACATCGGCCCGGCGGCGTGGACGGTGCTGCTGGCCGGCGCCGCGTTCGGCACCGGCGTCGTGCTCTCCGGTGGCTGCATCGGCGGCCACCTCTACCGGCTCGGTGAGGGCTCGCTACGGGCCGTCCCGGCACTGCTGGGCACCGCGGCCGGTTTCGGGCTCGGTTTCCTGACCTGGAACGCGCTGTACCTGGCCGCGCTGTCCACCGCGCCGGCGCCGTGGCTGCCGAGCACCCTGGGCATCGCCGGGGCGCTCGCCGTCACGCTGGCCGCACTGGCGGTGCCCGCCGTGCTGCTGCTGCGCCGGCTCCCCCGGCAACCGGCCCGTCCCGAGCGCGCGATCACGCTCGCCGGGATCGGCCGCGGCCTGGTCGAACGGCGCTGGCCGACGCTGCTGACCGGAGCGCTGGTCGGCCTGATCGGCGTCGCCGCCTACCTGCGGGTGGAGCCGCTCGGGGTGACCCGGCAGATCGGCAGCAGCACCCGGACCGTGCTGGACGGCGCCGGTGTGCTCCCGGCGACCCTGCACGGCCTGGACACCTTCGCCGGCTGCGCCACGGTCGTCGCCGAGACGGTCCTCGCGAACGGCTGGCTGATCATCGGCCTGGTCGTGGGGTCGCTCGCCGCGGCGCTGCCGGGGCGCCGGTTCCGCATCGAGCCGCTGACCGCGCCCGGGGCGGTGAGCGCGCTGCTCGGCGGGCTGCTGCTCGGCTGGGGTGCGATGACGGCGATCGGCTGCACGTTCGGCGTGCTGCTGTCGGGCATCCAGGCGTTCGCGCTGTCCGGCTGGATCTTCGCGGCCGGGCTGGTCCCGGCGCTGTGGCTGGGGTTCCGGCTGGGGCTGCACCGCATCTGACGCGGCGGCCGGGTACCCGGCCGCCGCGAGCGGGTGACATCCCGCCGGGGATGCGCCGTCAGGTCGGGCCCGCGGTGCTCTCGGCCGGGGCGACGCCGTTCGAACCGGCCTCGGCCGCGGTGTCCTCCGCGGCGCTGCCGTGCCGGCCGGGCAGCTCGACCGGCAGCCGCTCCTCGGCCCGGTAGCGCAGCGCGGCGCGGACGAACGCCGCGAACAGCGGGTGCGGCCGGGTCGGCCGGCTCTTCAGCTCCGGATGCGCCTGGGTGCCGACGAAGAACGGATGCGTCGACTCGGGCAGCTCGACGAACTCGACCAGGGTGCCGTCCGGCGAGGTGCCGAACACCAGCCCGGCCTCGGTCAGCTGCTGGCGGTAGGTGTTGTTGACCTCGAACCGGTGCCGGTGCCGTTCGGAGACCTCCCGGGACCCGTACGCCTTCGCGACGACCGATCCGGGCGCCAGCACGGCCGGGTACGCCCCGAGCCGCATGGTCCCGCCCATGTCCCGCTCCCCGGCGACGACGTCGCGCTGGGTGGCCATCGTCGAGATCACCGGGTGCGGGGTGTCCGGGTCGAACTCCGAGGAGCTCGCGCCGTCCAGCCCGGCGACGCTGCGCGCGGTCTCGATCACCATGCACTGCAGGCCGAGGCACAGCCCGAGGGTGGGGATCCGGCAGGTGCGTGCGTGGGTGATCGCGCCGAGCTTGCCCTCGATGCCGCGGATGCCGAACCCGCCCGGCACGAGGACGGCGTCGACCCCGTCGAGCGCCTCGGCCGCACCGGCCGGGGTCTCGCAGGTGTCCGAGGGGACCCAGCGGATCGTGACCTTCGCGCGGTGGGCGAACCCCCCGGCGCGCAGCGCCTCGGTCACCGACAGGTACGCGTCGGGCAGGTCGACGTACTTGCCGACGAGTGCGATCGTCGCGGTCTCCTGCGGGTGGTGGACGCGGTCGAGCAGGTCCCCCCACACGGTCCAGTCGACGTCGCGGAAGGGCAGCCCGAGCCGCCGGACGACGTAGGCGTCGAGCCCCTCGCCGTGCAGCACCTTCGGGATGTCGTAGATCGACGGGGCGTCCGGTGCGGCGGCGACGCCGTCGATCTCGACGTCGCACATCAGCGAGATCTTGCGCTTCATCGCGTCCGGGATCTCCCGGTCGGCGCGCAGCACCAGCGCGTCGGGCTGGATGCCGATGTTGCGCAGCGCGGCGACCGAGTGCTGGGTCGGCTTCGTCTTCAGCTCACCGGACGGCGCCAGGTAGGGCACCAGCGAGACGTGCAGGAAGAAGCAGTTGTCCCGGCCGACCTCGTGCCGGACCTGGCGGGCCGCCTCGACGAACGGCAGCGACTCGATGTCGCCGATGGTGCCGCCGACCTCGGTGATGACGACGTCCGGTGCGATGCCCTCGGCGTCCGGCGCGGCCATCGCGAGCACCCGGTCCTTGATCTCACCGGTGATGTGCGGGATGACCTGCACGGTGTCGCCGAGGTACTCGCCGCGGCGTTCCTTGGCGATCACCTCGGAGTAGACCTGGCCGGTGGTGACGTTCGCCCGGCCCTGCAGGTCCCGGTCGAGGAACCGCTCGTAGTGGCCGATGTCGAGGTCGGTCTCCGCGCCGTCCTCGGTCACGAAGACCTCGCCGTGCTGGAACGGGTTCATCGTCCCGGGATCGACGTTGAGGTACGGATCGAGCTTCTGCATCGTGACGCGGAGCCCGCGCGCGGTGAGCAGCTGACCGAGGCTGGAGGCGGTCAGTCCCTTGCCCAGCGAGGAGGCGACCCCACCGGTGACGAACAGATGACGGGTGGCGCGAGTCTGCACGGAGTTTCAGCCTACCGATCGCTGTGGGACGGCCGGAACCGGGCCCTCCGAACCGTCCCCGGAGCCGTAGTGACCGGTCCCGCCGCCGTTGCGTTCGGCGAGCGCGAGCACGGTCGCGATCCGTCCGGCGCCGGTGCCGACGCCGTCGACGGTGGACAGCGGATCCCCGGCCGCGCGGGCCGCGCCGACCGCGCCGTGCGCGGCGGCGTCCCGCCCGGCCAGCACCGCACCGGCGCCGCGGCGGTCCAGCTCGGCCGCGAGCGCGGTCGCGGTGGCGGCCGAGCCGGCGGCGTCGACGCCGCCGAACTGCTCCCCGGTGACGACGACGGCGAGCCGCCCCGCCGCCGGGTCGCCGGTCGGCTGCTCGGCGAACCCGCCGCCGGCGAGCCCGGCGAGCACGGCGGACGCCTGCTGCGGGTCGGGTGCGGCCCCGTCGGCCGGGACCAACAGCGCGGCGCCCAGGAGCCCGCCGGCCAGCGTGCCGGCCTCGGACGACGCGGGCAGCTGCGCACCGGAGGGCAGCAGCCGCGCGGACAGGTCGCGGAGCTGGTCGGCCCGGGCCGGGTCGGTGACGGCCGGGGTGAGCACGACCTCGGCGGCGACGGTCCCGCCCGCGGCGGCGACGAGCTCGGCGACGGCCCGGGTGTCGGCCGGATCGGCGCCGAGCGCGACGACGGTGACCGGCACCCCGGTCAGCGTGTCCCGCACGACGTCCGGACCGATCAGGGCGGTGAACTCGTCGCCGGACGCCTGCCGGGCGGCGAGCGTGTCCCGCTCGGCCCGCAGCTGGTCGGTCTCGCTCGTCGTGGCCGAGGCGGCGACCGTGGCCGCGATCCGCTGCGGCAGGCCGACGGTCGCGATCACCACGCCGGCCGCGAGGGCCAGCACGAAGACGGCGACGAGGGCGATCCGGTGGTAGCGCCGCGAGATCACGCCGGGAACCAGGCCCGCACGGTCTCCACGATCCCGCGCGCCCACTCCAGGACCGCGGGTCCCGCGCCGGACACCAGCACGGCGACGACGACGGCGACGATCGCCGCCGCGACGAGCAGCAGCAGCGGCGCGAACGACGACCGGCTGCGGTACATCTGCGCGATCATCGCGCCGTCCACCACCGAGCCGCCGGTCTGCAGCCGGGTGAGGAAGGTGGAGGCGTTGCTGCCGGAGCGGCCGCGGTCGAGGAACTCGGCCATCGACGCGGACAGCCCGACGGTGACGATCATCGCCGCACCGTGGTGGTGGGCGAGCAGCAGGGCGAGGTCCTCGGGATTGGCCATCGACGGGAACGTCACCGCGCTGGCGCCGAGATCCTGCACCCGGTGCAGGCCGGGCGCGTGCCCGTCCGGGAAGGCCGGGACGACGACGTCGGCGCCGCTGGTCAGCGCCTGGTTCGACACCTCGGACGGGTCGGCGACGATCAGGTCCGGCTTGTACCTGGCGTTCATCAGGGCGTCGGCGCCGGCCCCGACGCCGATCAGGACCGGCCGGTACTCCTTGATGTAGGCGCGCAGCCGCTTCAGCACCCGGCTGTGCTCGAACCCGGCGGCGACGACCAGCACCTGCCTGCCGTCGAGCGGGACGTCGACCTCGGGCACGCCGTGCCCGTCGAGCAGCAGCGAGCGCTCCCGGCGCATGAACTCGATGGTGTTGGCGGCGAACGCCTCGAGCTGGTGGGTGAGGCCGGACTTGGCCTCGTCGAGCGCGTCGGCGACGGTGTCCTCGGTCTGCACCCGGCCCTCGCCGAGCGGCTGCTCCCCGGAGTAGAGGACCCCGTCGTGCAGCCGGACCTTCGCGCCGTCCTTGACCGCGCGCATGATCTCGGCGCCGCAGTCGTCGACCAGCGGGACGCCCGCCTCGACGAGCACCTGCGGGCCGAGGTTGGGGAACCGGCCGGAGATCGACGGCGCGGCGTTGACGACCGCGGCGACCCGGGCGGCCACCAGCGCGTCGGCGGTGGCGCGGTCGAGATCGACCTGGTCGAGGACGGCGATGTCGCCGGGCCGGAGCCGGCGCAGCAGGGCCTCGGTACGGCGGTCGGTGCGGACCGGGCCGGTCAGGCCCGGCAGCTCCGGTCGCGAACGGTGCAGCAGGCCGGACAGCTTCATGGGTCGCACTGTGGCAGGTGGGACGGCTGTGACGGCGAAGGCACGCCGGGCCGGGCCGCCGGTTCCCCCGCCGGGCCGGGCGGTCTCACCCGGTTGCCGGACGCCCCGGTGCGACCATCCCCGGGTCCCGGGCCGGCCCGGCCCCGCCGCGGGTCCCGGACCGGCGCGCGGTCCCGGGCCGGCCCGATCCCCCGCCAGCCGGGCCCCGGGCCGTGCGGGCCCCGGGTCGGAGCGGTCCCGGTGCCGCTCACCCCGCTCGCGGGACGCTCCGGCGCCGGGCCCGGCCGGTGGTCGCCGCCGCTCCGGTGCGCCGCGACCGCGCCTCGGCCAGGTCGGCCGGCTCGGCCGCGGTGGACTGCTCCCGGCGGTCCGCCTCCCGGTGCGCGGTGGCAGCGGCGAGCAGCTCCTCGGCGTGGGCGCGGCCGGTGTCGGTGTCGTCCATCCCCGCGAGCATCCGGGCCAGCTCCGCGGTGCGCTCCCCCTCCGCGAGCCGCTGCACGCTGGAGCGGGTCACCCCGGCGGCACCGGACGCCTTCTGCACGACGAGATGCCGGTCCGCGTAGGCCGCCACCTGCGGCAGGTGCGTCACGACGATCACCTGGTGCCGGGCCGCGAGCCGGGCCAGCCGGCGCCCGATCTCGACCGCCGCCCGGCCGCCGACGCCGGCGTCGACCTCGTCGAACACCATGGTCGGCACCGGATCGGCACCGGCCAGCGCGACCTCGAGCGCCAGCATCACCCGGGACAGCTCGCCGCCGGAGGCACCCTTGTGCAGCGGCTGGGCCGCGGCTCCGGCGTGCGCGACGAGCCGGATCTCGACCTCGTCGACACCGCCGGCACCGGCATGGCACTCGCGGCCGCCGACCACCAGCACCGGACCGGAGTCGCCCGCCGGGCGCGGCGCGACGCCGACCTGCAGCCGGGCGTCGCGCATCGCGAGCCCGGCGAGCTCGGCGGTCGTGGCCTCCGCCAGCCGCCCGGCCGCCTCGGTGCGGGCCGCGGTCACCGCCGCGGCGTGCCGGGCCAGCTCGGCCGCCAGCTCGTCCCGGCGGGCGGCGAGCCCGGCCAGCGCGTCGTCGGAGGTGTCGAGGCTGCTGAGCCGCTCGCGGGCGGTGTGCGCCCAGTCCAGGACGCCGTCGGTGTCGGCGGCGTACTTGCGGGTGAGCGAGCGCAGCTCCGCCTGCCGGGCGAGCACCTGCTCCAGCCGTTCCGGGTCCGCGTCGAGCCGGTCCAGGTAGCCGGACAGCTCGGCGCCGGTGTCGGCCAGCACGGCCAGCACCTCCGCGAGCCGCGGCCCCAGCTCCCGCAGCGCCGGGTCACCGCTGCCCTCGGTGAGCGAGCGGGCCTGCCCGACGAGACCGACCGCGCCGGGGAGCTCACCGTCGTCCGGACCGCACAGCGCCGCCCTGGCGGACTCGGCGGCGGCCCGCAGGTCGTCCGCCTCGGCCATCCGGCGGGCCAGCTCGACGAGCTCGCGGTCCTCCCCCGGCTGCGGATCGACGGCCTCGATCTCGGCCAGGCCGTGCCGCAGCATGTCGGCCTCCTGGGCCAGCCGGCGCGCGTTGCCCCGGCGCTCGGCCAGCTCGGCGACGACGGCGGTCCACTCGGAGCGCACCCGCCGGTACTCGGCCAGCGGGACCGCCACCGGGTCGCCGGCGAACCGGTCGAGCAGCGCCCGCTGGTCCGAGCTGCGGAGCAGGCGCAGCTGGTCGTTCTGGCCGTGCACCGCCAGCTGCGCCTCGGCCAGCCTGCCGAGCACCCCGACCGGGACCGACCGGCCGCCCAGGTGGGCCCGGGACCGGCCGTCGGCGGAGACGGTGCGCGCCGCGATCAGGGTGCCGTCGTCGTCCGGTTCGGCGCCGACCTCCTCGGCCAGCTCGACCGCCCCCGGTGACGCCGCGAAGCGGCCCTCGACGACCGCCCGCTTCGCCCCGGCCGACACCCGCGACGACTCCGCGCGGCCGCCGCCGAGCAGGTTCAGTCCGGTCACGACCATGGTCTTGCCCGCGCCGGTCTCACCGGTCAGCACGGTCAGGCCCGGGTCGAGCTCCAGGGTCGCGTCGTCGATCACTCCGAGGCCCTGGATCCGCATCTCGGCCAACATGGGTGGGACCATACGTTCGAACCCTGACGGAGAACATCGCCGACACGCGCCGTGGGCCGAACAGGTGTTCGTACGGTCGTCCCCGTGCGCCGAGCGGTCGATCAGGTGTTCGACGACCGCCGTTGCTGGGCGCCGCGCCAGCCCCGTACCGGGAGATCGAACTTGCGGACCAGCCGGTCGGCGAACGGCTGCGCGGCCAGCCGCACCATCCGCACCGGCTCGGCGGCGCGGGTCAGCTCGACCCGGGCGCCCGGCGGCACCGCGATCGTCCGGCGGCCGTCGCAGTCCAGCACCGCGGACGGTCCGTCCGCGGACACCTCGATCGCGACCGCGCTGTCCGGCGCGACCACCATCGGCCGGGCGAAGAGCGCGTGCGCGTTGCTCGGGACGACCAGCATCGCCTGCACCTGCGGCCAGATCAGCGGGCCGCCCGCCGAGAACGCGTACGCGGTGGATCCGGTCGGTGTGGAGCACAGCACCCCGTCGCAGCCGAACGAGGACACCGGCCGGCCGTCGACCTCCAGCACGACCTCCAGGATCCGGCCCCGGGTGGTCTTCTCGACGACGGCCTCGTTGAGCGCCCAGGTCCGGCCCAGCACGTGCCCGTTGGAACGGACCACGGCCTGCAGCGTCGTCCGTTCCTCGACCTCGTAGGCCCCGGCGGCGAGCTTGTCGAGGGCCTCGTCGAGGGTGTCCTCCTCGGCCTCGGCGAGGAACCCGACGTGGCCCAGGTTCACCCCGAGCAGCGGCACCCCGGACGGCCGGGCGAGATCGGCGGCGCGCAGCAGCGTCCCGTCGCCGCCGAGGACGAGGACCGCCTCCGCGCCGGCCGCGCAGTCCGGCCCGGCCGCGACCTGGACGGGCGCGAGATCGGCCGGCAGATCGGGATCGGCGCCGATCTCCGCCCACTCGTCGGCCAGCACCCGGGTGCGCAGCCCCAGCGCGCCGAGCTCGGCCATCACCCGCAGTGCCGTCTTGCGGTTCGCCGGACGCCCGGTGTGCAGGACGAGCAGGACCTCCCTCATGCCGGGCCGTCCGCGACGGCGGCGGCCAGCATCGGCTCCAGCTCGGGGCCGGGACCGGGTTCGCCGCCGTCGGGGCGCCGCAGGTGCAGGAAGTACTCGACGTTGCCGGACGGGCCGGGCAGCGGGCTGGCCACGGCGCCGAGCACCTGCAGCCCGAGCCCGCCGGCCGCGGTGGCGACGCCGTGCAGCGCCTCGGTGCGCAGTCCCGGGTCGCGGACCACCCCGCCGGAGCCGAGCCGCTGCTTGCCGACCTCGAACTGCGGCTTGACCATCGGGAGCAGGTCCCCGCCGGGAGCGGTGCAGGCGGCGAGCGCGGGCAGCACCGTGCGCAGCGAGATGAAGGACAGATCGGCGACGGTCAGGTCGACCGGCCCGCCGATCTGCTCCGGTTCCAGCGCGCGGACGTTCGTGCGGTCGTGCACCCGGACCCGCTCGTCGGACTGCAGCCGCCAGACGAGCTGGCCGTAGCCGACGTCGACGGCGACGACCTCGCGGGCGCCGCGGTCGAGCAGCACGTCGGTGAAGCCGCCGGTGGAGGCGCCTGCGTCCAGGCAGCGCCGCCCCGCGGGCTCGACGGCCGGGAAGGCCGCCAGCGCGCCGAGCAGCTTCCGGGCACCGCGCGAGGCCCACTCCGGGCCCTCGTCCGGCCGGACGACGACGGGTGCGTCCCGTTCGACGACCGTCGCGGGCTTCGCGGCGGGCATGCCGTTCACGGTGACCCGGCCGGCCGCGATGAGCTCGGCGGCCTGGCCGCGGGACCGGGCGAGCTTGCGCCGGACGAGCTCGGCGTCCAGCCGTGCGCGGGTGGGCGGCACGCTCAGTCCCGTTCCGGCCCGGCGCCCAGGGCGCGGCCGAGCGCGGCGTGCACCCGCTCGAACGCGGCCGGGTGCTCGGAGACCGGCCGGTCGGCGAGATCGTCGAGCCCGGCGACGGCCGCCTCGACGTCGGCACGCAGCGCGGAGACCGGCCGGTCTGCCGCCTGCCGCGGGTCACCGGGACGCGGGCCGGGGGTGGGGACGCTCATCGATGATCTCCGGGGACGGGGGTCTCGCTGGCCACGGTAGCCGAACGCGGACGGGTGCGACCGCGGGCACCGCCCTCGCCCCGCCCACCGGACGGGGCGGGCGTGCTCAGCCGCCGAGCCCGAGCTCGTCGAGCACCCCGGCGGCCGCTCCGCCGTCGGCGGTCACCGGGCCGGCACCGTGCTCCCAGGCTGCCGCGCACAGCGCGCGGAGGGCGTCGACCGCGGGCTCGGGTCCGGTACCGGATCCGCTGAGCCGCAGGCCGTCCGGTCCGTGCTCGACCTGCCAGCCGGGCCGCGGCCCCGGGGTCAGCTCGTCCGGGTGCCGGGCGAGCGCACCCAGGTCGGCACCGAGGTAGGTGGGGCGCAACGCGGGTGGTGCGGCGAGCAGGTCGGCCGGCCCGTTCACCCCGGTCAGCACCATCAACGACGGCGCCCGCAGTGCGTGCGCGCCCTCGATGTCGGTGTCCAGCCGGTCCCCCACGACCAGCGGCCGGGTCGCGTCGCCCTGCGCCTCCCGCAGCAGCCGCGCGGCGGGCTTGCCCGCGACCTGCGGTTGCGCGCCGGTCGCGGTGCGCACGACCTGCACCATGGAGCCGTTGCCGGGCAGCGGGCCGCGGTCGGTCGGCAGGGTCGGGTCGACGTTCGAGGCGATCCACAGCGCGCCGGCCCGGACCGCGACGACGGCCTCGGCCAGCATCCGCCATCCGGTGTCCGGCGAGTGCCCCTGGACGACGGCGACGGCCTCGCCCGCCGTCCCGACCACCGTGAGCCCGCGGGCCCGGACCTCGTCGGCGAGCGCGTCGGTGCCGACGACGAGGACCGGCGCGCCGGCCGGCAGCTGCTCGGCGAGCATCGTGGCGGCGGCCTGCGAGCTGGTGCGGACGTCCCCGACGCCGGCCGGGAACCCCAGCTCGGTCAGGTGCGCCGCGACCGCCGCCGGGCTGCGGGAGGCGTTGTTCGTCACGTAGACGGTCGGCACGCCGCGCGCGGCCGCGCCGAGCACGGCGTCCAGCGCGCCCGGGACGACCTCGGGCCCCCGGTAGAGGGTTCCGTCCAGGTCGGCGAGCAGGACGTCGTGGCGGGACAGCAGGTCGTCGGTCATGAGCGGGCCGTCCCCGGGTCCGCGGGCCCGTCGGCGGCGGGTCCGTCGGCCGCCCCACTGTCGGTGGCGGCACCGTCGGTGGCAGCACCATCTGTGGCAGCACCATCTGTGGCAGCACCGCCAGTGGTGGGGCCGCCGGCTGCCTCGCCGTCAGCGACGGCACCGTCAGTGGCGGGGTCGTCGGCTGCCTCGCCGTCAGCGACGGCACCGTCGGTGGCGGGGTCGTCGGCTGCCTCGCCGTCAGCGACGGCACCGTCGGTGGCGGGGTCGTCGGTGGCGGCACCGTCGGTGGCGGGGCTCGCCGGAGCGGACGCGCTGTCGGGTCCGTCGGCACCCACCGGTCGCTCGGCGTCCACCGGGGTTCCGGCGGGATCGGCCGTGGCCGCCCCGTGGTCGGTCGGTGCGTCGTCGGCGTCCCGGACCGCGACGTCCGGCGCCGTGCTGCCGCGCTGGTCATCGGGCGCGGGAGCCGGGTCCTCGTGGCCGTCGTCCGCGGGTTCCGGGTCCGGCCGGTCGGCGGTCGCCGGTGCGGTGCCCTCCGCGTCCGCGGTGGCCGGTGCGCCACCGTCCGGATATCCGGTGGGGGCCGCGCCGCCGACGGGCGTGCCGTCGACCGGTCGTTCGGCCGGTCCGGTGGTGTCGGGGGACGGATCGGCGGCGCCGCGGGGGTCCGGGCTGTCCGCCGGGTCGTCCGGCAGCTCCTCGTAGCCGATGGTCAGCTCGTCGTCGTCGGACGCGGGGAGCTCCTCACCGGTCAGCTCGGCGATCCGGGCGGCGGCGTCGGTCTGGCCCTCGGTGTCGGCGTCGTGGGCGTGCACGAACCACTGGATGGCGTCGGCCTCGCGCCCGGCGGCGAGCAGGTTGTCGGCGTAGGCGTAGAACAGCCGCGGGCTCCACGGGTCACGCGCGGCCGGGTCGAGCTCGGGCACCTGCAGCCCGACGACGGCCGCGTCGAGCTCGCCGAGGTCGCGCCGGGCACCGGCCGCGACGATGAGCAGCTCGATGCGCTCCTCGCGGCCCAGGTCCCGCGACTCGGGACTGCGGGCCAGGTCGAGCGCCCGCTCGGGCCGGCCGAGCGCACGCTCGATGTCGGCCATGACGTGGACGTGCCCGGGGCCGCCGCCCATCCGGCGGGCGGCGCGGAACTCGCCGAGCGCCTCGTTCCACTCGCCGGCGTGGTAGGCGACGATTCCGGCCGCCTCCCGCACGACGGCGATCCGGGAGGCGCGCCGCCGTGCGTACCGCACGTGCTCGAGCGCCAGCGTCGGGTCCTCATCGACCAGGATCCCGGCCGCGACCAGGTGCCGGGCGACGCTCTCCGCGGTCTCCTTCTGCAGCCCGCGCAGGTCGCGCCGGACGCTCGGGTCGAGCTCGGCGGACGAGACCGAGTCCGGGAGATCCGGCTCGGCGACGAACGTCCGCTCCGCCGACTCCGGGATACGACGGGGGCGGTCGCCGCCGTCGCGGCGGTCTCCCCTGTCTCCCCGGTCTCCCCGGTCACGGCGGGCTCCCCGGTCACCGCGGTCTCCGCGGTCGGGGCCGCCGCGCGAGTCCCGGCCGGGGCCTGCCCGGCGGTCGTCGCGGCGCGCGGGCCGGTCGTCGCGGCGATCGCGATCGGCCCGCTCGCGGTGCGGTGCCGGACGGCCGGACGGCCGGGACTCCGGGGACCGGTCGGCGACGGTCTGCCCGTCCGGCGACGCGGTGGCCGCCTCGGACGTCGCGGGTCGGGCCCGCTCGGTGTCGGTGTGGCCGCTGGTCGCGTCGGCCTGCGCCGTGGCGTCCGCCGAAGCGCCGGCCTGTGCGGCGGCGTCCACCCGGTCGCCGCGCTGCGCGGCAGCAGCCGAGTCGCCGGTGTACCCGGCGGTGCCCGAGTCACCGGCGGGAGCGGCGGTGCCGGCGTCGCCGGTGTACGCGGCGGTGGGCGAGTCGCCGGCGGGAGCGGCGGCGTCCGCCGAACCGCCGGTGTGCGCGGGGGCGTCCGAGTTGCCACTGTGCGCCGCGGTGTCCAAGCCGCCGGTGTGCGCGGCGGCGTCCGAGCCGCCGGTGTGCGCGGCGGCGTCCGAGCCGCGGGCGGGAGCCGCGGTGCCCGAGTCGCCGACGGGATCAGCGCCGTCCGCCGAACCGCTGGTGTGCGCGGCAGAGCCGGTCAGCGCGCCGGACTGCTCCCCGGTGCCGGCCTGTCCGCCGGGCTCGCCGGCCGGGCCGGGCCGTCCGCCGGACTGCTCGTCCTGCCGTGCCGCGAACGCGCGGTCGTGCTCGGACCGGACCGGGCCGACCTGCTCACCGGGCCGGACGTCGTCGCCCCGCTCCGCCGGGCGCGGCTCGTACCGGGCCTCGGAGCCGTCGGCTCGCACCCGGGGGCCGCGATCGGCCGAGCGGTTCCGGTCGTCCCGCCGGCCGGCCGGGCCGTCCGCCCGGTCGTTGCGCGCCCGGTCGGCACCGTCGCGCTCACGGGACGGGCGCTCGGAGCGCTCACGGCGCGGACCAGCGCCGCGGTCGTCCCGGTCCCGGGACGGACGCCCGCCCCGGTCGTCCCGGTAGGACCCGCCGGTGCGCCGGTCGTCGTCGCGGAACGGACGCCCACCGCGCGCGCCGCCCGAGCCCTGCGGACCACCACGGTCGTCACGACCGCGGTAGCCCCGGTCGCCGGACGGCCGGCCGCGGTCGTCCGCGCCACCGGCGCGGTACCCGCCACCGTCACGGTAGGAGCGCGCGGGCCGGTCGTCGCCGCGATTGCCGGTGCTGCGGGGTCGGTCGTCCCGACGGGGTGCCCGGTCGTCGTCCCGGCGCGGACCCGACCGATCCGGCCTGCTGTCGCGCCCGGACCAGGAGGAACCCGAGTCACGCTGCGGTCCCCGGCGGTCCCGGTCGTCGCGGCCGCGGTTGCCGCCGGCCTCGCTGCGTCCGCGGTCGTCGCGCCCGCGGTAACCACCGGACTCACCGCGCCCGCGGTCATCGCGCGCGCGGTAGCCAGGGGACTCACCGCGCCCGCGGTAGCCACCGGAACTGCTCCGGGCCTCGCCGTCACGGCCGCGGTAGCCGCCGCCGCGGCCCTCCCGGTTGCCGCCGCTCTCCGAACGGCCGCGCTCGCCGCCGTCCCGGTCGCGGCGACCGTCGTCCTCGCGACGGCGGTAGCCGCCGCCGTCGTCGTCGCGACGCCGGTAGCCGCCGCCGCTCTCAGCGCGCCCGCGGTGGCCGCCACCGTCGCGGTCGTTCCGGCCGCGGTAGCCGCCAGTCCCGCGGCGTTCGCCGTCGCCGGAGCCGCGGCCCCGGTCGTCGTCCCGGCCGCCGCGACCCCGGTAACCACCGGACTCGGGCCTGCCACGCGACGGGCCGTCGCCCCGACGCCCCTCGTTGTCCCGGCGGGGCCGTCCCGCGCCGCCGTCGTCGGAACCCCGGTAGCCACCGCCGCGGTTCGGCCCGCCGCTCCCGCGGGGCCGGTCGTCGCGGGGCCGGTCGGGGCCGCCGCGCTCGGGTCGGTCGTCGCGCCGGCCGCGCGGCTCCCCCGAGCGTCCGGTCTCGCTCCGGGTCCGGTCGCCACCGCCCTGGCCCCAGCCGGAGCCGGACCGCGAGCCGGCGCCGCCGGACCGCTCCGCGCGCCCGCGGTCACCGCCTCCCCGGCCGCTGCCGGGACGCTTCCCGTCCGTCACGTGCTCAGGGTACAAAGGAACACCGTCACTTCCGCGGTCGGACGACCGCACCGAGCTGACCGTTCCTCCCACCTGGCCAGGTGGGGGCGGTCCCAGAAAAGAGAAAAAGGGGGAGCCCGAACGGTGACAACACCGGAACGGACTCCCCCTTTCAAAGGTTGAATGTCGGCAGCGACCTACTCTCCCACACCCTGTCGAGTGCAGTACCATCGGCGCAGAAAGGCTTAGCTACCGG
>NZ_BAAAJK010000041.1:0-18434 GCF_039526905.1 Pseudonocardia kongjuensis
CGTCTCAGTCCCTACCTGTCCTGACAATTTCTGGATCGACTTACACAGAGATCTTGACAGGCCCCCGACCGGGTCCGCACCCGGTGATCGGCCCCGTACCGATCACCGACGCGACCCGACCCGACCCTCGGCGCAGTGCCACCCCCGACCCCGACCCACAGCGCAGTGCCACCCCCGACCCCGACCCCGACCCACAGCGCAGTGCCACCCCCGACCCCAACGCCGAGCGCAGTGCTACTCCCCCACCGGAGCCGGGCTCGCGAGGGACCGGCACCCGACGATCCCACGCCGGGCGCCGCGGGAAACCGCACCGCGTCGAACCGGCGGGCGGGTCCGGCTCGCCGACCGCAGGACGTCGTCCACACCGCCCCGGCCATCGGCCGACGACCCCGCGAATCGTTCCGCTCCCACACCGTCCGAGCTGCGGAAACGTGACCACGACGGTCGGCATCGACGCCGGACCGGAGGGGGCGACTCCGACATCGACACCCGGAGCCCGACATCCGACGCCCGGAGCCCGACATCCGACGCCAGACTCCGACGCCGGACATCGGGCGTCCGACGTCGCGACCCCGGCCGACGGTCTCCCCGACACCGGCGACCGGCGTTGTCCGGCACCGTAGCCCGTCCGGCACCCACCCCGACCGACGGACGGACGGACGGACGACGGGCTCAGGCCGCGGCGAGCGCCGCGTAGCGGCCGGATCCGGCCAGCAGCTCGTCGTGACTGCCCGCCTCGGCGATCCGGCCGTGGTCGAGCACGACGATCCGGTCGGCGTCGCGGACGGTGGACAGCCGGTGCGCGATCGTGATCGTCGTGCGGCCGCGGGACAGCTCGTCGAAGGCAGCCTGCACGGCCCGTTCGGTGCGGGTGTCCAGCGCACTGGTGGCCTCGTCGAGCACCAGCACCCGCGGGTCGCGCAGCAGCGTGCGGGCGATCGCGATCCGCTGCTTCTCCCCACCGGAGAAGCGGTGCCCGCGGGATCCGACGACGGTGTCGTACCCGTCGGGCAGCGCGCTGATCAGGTCGTGCACCTGCGCGGCCCGGGCGGCGGCCTCGATCTCGGCGTCGCTCGCGTCCGGCCGGGCGTGCCGCAGGTTCTCCCGGACGGTGGTGTGCAACAGGTACGTCTCCTGGCTCACCACACCGACGATCCGGGTGAGATCGGCGGTGGCCAGGTCCCGGACGTCGACGCCGTCGATCGTCACCCGGCCCGACGTCGGGTCGTGCAGCCGGGCGACCAGCCCGGCCAGGGTCGACTTCCCGGACCCGGTCTCGCCGACCAGCGCCAGGGTGCTGCCGGCCGGCACGTCCAGGTCGATCCCGGCGACGGCGGCGGTGCCGCTGCCCGGGTAGGCGTAGGTGACGTCCTCCAGCCGCACGTGCCCGCGCACCCGCGCGTGATCGACCGGGACCGGATGCCGCGGCTCGGCGACGTCGACCGGCAGGTCCAGGTACTCGAAGATGCGCGCGAACAGCGCCAGCGACGCGACGATCTGCACCCCGGTCGAGAGCAGTCCCATGACCGGCCGGAACAGCCCGGCCTGCAACGCGGTGAAGGCGACCAGCGTGCCGATGCTCAGCGTGCCCGCGGTGAACGGCAGGCCCGCGGACAGGTAGATGACGGCCGGGACGGCGGCGAACACGACCTGGGTCACCGCCATCGACCACCGTCCGGCGAGCTGGGCGCGCAGCTCCAGCCCGATCAGCCGGGACGACGAGCCGGTGAACCGGCGGGTGAGCTCGGGCCCGCTGCCCAGCGTCCGGGACAGGGTCGCACCGCTGACCGAGAGACTCTCCTCGACGGCGACGTTGAGATCGGCCAGCTCGCGCTGCTGCGCGGCGGTCACCGCGCGCCGGGTGCGGCCGACCCGGCGGGCCAGCAGCACCGCAGGCGGCAGCACCACCAGCGAGACCAGCGTGAGCTGCCAGGACAGCGCCAGCATCGCGACCAGAGTGGCGACCGTGGTGGTCAGGTTCGACGCGACCGAGGTGGCCGTGCCGGTGACCACCGACTGCATGCCGCCGATGTCGTTCATGATCCGGGACTGCACCTCGCCGGTACGGGTCCGGACGAAGAAGGCCGGGCTCTGCCGCTGCAGGTGTGCGAAGACAGCGGTGCGCAGGCCGTGCATGACCTCCTGACCGATCCGGGTCGAGATCCAGGTCTGGGCGACGCCGAGCGCGGCGGTGACCGCGGCGACCGCCACCATCCCGCCGGCCAGCCAGGCGAGCAGGACGACGTCGCGCTGCGGCAGGGCGACGTCGATGACCTCGCGCAGCAGGAACGGTGACGCCATCCCGACGACCGAGGAGACGGCGATCGTCGCGACGACGACCGCGAGCGGGCCCCGGTGCGGCGCGAACAGGGCGCCGATCCGGTGCAGCGAGACCGCGCGGGCCTGCTCCCGCTCCTCCGGGGACGGGGTGCGGGTGTCCGGCCGTCCGGGCCGGTTCGGGACACCTGGCTCCAAGTGGGACTCCTTCGCGAACAGGTACTGTGGTTACCTCACTATGAGGCAACAACACCGTTGGTTGCTAGCCTGTTCCCGTGCCCGATCCCGATCCCGCGAGTGAGCTCGTCGACGCCTTCTGGGCGGTCGCCCGCCAGGTGCGGCACGCCTCGGCGGCGGCGCTGACCACCTGGGACCTGACGCCGTCGCAGGCCAGGGCGCTGATCACGCTGGCCCGGCACGGCGAGATGCGGCCCGGTGAGCTGGCCCGGCACCTGCGGATCACCCCGCGCTCGGCGACCGAGGTGGTCGACGGGCTGGCCGGTCCGGGACTGGTGGAACGGGTGGCGGATCCGGGCGACCGCCGTGCCGTGCGGCTGCGGCTCACCGAACGGGGCGCCGGCACCGCCGGGGCGATCCGCGAGGCCCGCGCCGACGGGGCCCGGCAGGTGTTCGACCGGCTGCCCGATCGTGACCGGGCCGAGCTCGCCCGGATCCTGGGGGTCCTGCGGCACCCGCCGGAGCCGGCCGCCCCGCACGCCCCGCACGCCCCGGACGGCACGGACGGCACGGACGGCACGGACGGCACGGACGGCCCCAACGGCACGGACCGGCGGGAGGTACCCGGCGGGACACCGGAGCCCGGCCACGCCCGCTGAGCTGCGCGGCGGACGAGCCGCGTGCGGCGTCAGCGCTCCCGCAGGGCCACCTCGTAGCGGGTGTGCTGCAGGATCGTCCACGCCACGAGCGCTGGATTGTCCACCATCGGAACGTGCCCGACGCCCGGCAGCACCACCAGATCCGCGTCCGGCACCGCCGCCATCATCGGCTCGGCGTAGCGGCCGAACGGGATCGTGCGGTCGGCGCCGGCCCAGGCGATCCGGACCGGGCACGGCGCCCGGTCGAACGGCGCGATCATGGTGTCCATCGTGGCCGCGCTGAGCAGCGGATCGAGCGCGGTGCACCCGGCGAGATCGTCGAACAGCACGTCGACGTCCTCGGCGGAGTAGCGGTCGGCGTGCTCGGACACCGTGCGCAGCAGCAGCCGGCGCAGCGAGCGGCAGGACGCGAGCACCCGCACCGGCGCCCAGCCGGCGAGCAGCGCGCCGATCCGGAACGTGGCGAGCAGCCGGTACAGGTCCGACGGGACCGCCCACGCCCCGGCCGGCGAGAGCGCCACCACCGACCGGGCCCGGCCGCGCCGGGCCAGCTCGAGCGCGGCCCAGCCGCCGAGCGAGTTCCCGACGACGTGCGGCGTCCGGTCGATCCCCAGCTCGTCGAGGCGCTGCACCAGCGCGTCCACCAGCAGATCGAGCGAGAAGTCGCCGTCCGGGAGCTCCGGGCCGCCCAGGTGGCCGGGCATCGTCACCGCCCACACCTCGTGGTGCTCCTCCAGCAGCGGCAGCACCGGCCGCCAGGCCCGCCACGACGACGTCATGCCGTGCAGCAGCAGCAACGGCTCGCCGGAGCCGCTCCGGTGGAACCCGGTCACCGGACGATCACGGGCTCCGCGGCCCCCGGACGCAGCGACAGCACCTCCGCGAACCCGGCGGCGAGGCACTCGGCGAACAGCTCCCGGTCGGTGACGGCGGCGGCGTCGAGATTGGCCCCCACGCAACACGTGTCGCCGTGGGTCACCACCGAGATCATCGCGGCACAGCCGGGCAGCGGCGCGAACGGGTAGACGCGGTCGATCCGCGCCCCGCACAGGAACGCCTCGGAACGCAGTCCCGGCACGTTCGACGCCTGCAGGTCGTTCCCGGCGGTCGAGCCGCCGGCGACCAGGGTGAGCAGCGGGCCGGGCAGCCGGGCCAGCAGCGGCGCGACGACGTCCGGGCTCTCCAGCGCCGGCTCGTCCCGGGCGGCCCGCATCTGCGCGCCGACGGCGCGGATCCGTTCCGCCGGGTCGACGACGCCCATCGGCGCGGCCAGCCGGGCCGGCGCCCAGCGGTTGCCGCCGGCGGCGTCACCGCTGCGGCGCACCGACACCGGCACCGAGGTGCGCAGCGTCGTCTCCGGCGCGACCGGCCGGCCCAGCTTCTCGTGGTAGAGGCGGAAGGCGCCGAGCAGCGCGGCGACGTAGGCGTCGTTGAACGTCCCGCCGACCGACTTCCCGGCCGCACGCAGGTCGGCGAACCCGGTGTCGAGCGCGACGAACCGCCAGGACAGCCCGCGCGGGCGCAGCAGCTCCGAGGCCCCGCCGGGCGGCGGCGCGAGCACCCGGGTGGCGGACTCCACCCAGCGGACGGTGTCCCGGACCGCCGACACCGGATGGGTCAGCGCGCCGAGCACGTCGCGGGTCATCCGGGCGGCCGCGGGCAGCAGGCCGGCCTCGCGGCGGACCAGCCGGTCGACCTCGGCGAGCGGATCGGGCGCCTCGGCCGCGGGCGCGGCGGGCTGCGGCTTGTCCGGGTCGTGCTCGCGGCGCCGGCTGTGCAGCTGGGACAGCAGCTGGACGACGCCCATGCCGTCGGTGAGCACGTGGTGCAGCTTGAGCAGGAAGGCGGCCCGCCCGCCCGGCAGGCCCTCGACGAGGGTCGCCTCCCAGGGCGGCCGCTCCCGGTCGAACGGCGTCATCATGAACTGCTCGGCGATCGGCGCGAGCTCGGCCCAGAAGCCGGGCCCGGAGCCGGGGATCCGCACCCGGCGCAGGTGGTAGTGCAGGTCGAACTCGACGTCGTGGATCCAGTAGGGGGTGCCGAGCCCGGCCAGCGGCTCACGGACCCGCTCCCGGAACCGCGGCACCATCCGGGTCGCCCACTCGGTCGCGGCGACCAGCCGTTCCCAGTCCGGCTTCTCGTCGAGCAGCTCGACGGCCAGCACCGGCGCCCGGTAGCGGGGATCGGACTCGGCCCGCCACATCATCACCTCGAACGGCGACATCTCGCGGACCGATCCCCAGGTCAGCGACGTCTCACTCATCGTGCCCACCGAGGTGCGGACGGCGCTCCGGCCACCGGGCGAGGGTGTCCAGGAACAGCGTGCGGACCTCCTCGGCGTGCTTGCCCGCGTCCTCGGGCACCCAGTGCGTGGTGTCGATCGGCGGATGCACGACGACCTGCACGGTCCCCCCGCGCAGCGTCTGCGCACCCCGCCACATGATCTCCCCGGCGTTGCGGATGACCAGCGGGACGATCGGGACGCCCGCCTGCATCGCGATGTGGAAGGCGCCCTTCTTGAACCGGCCCAGGCGCGGCGTCGGCGAGCGGGTGCCCTCCGGCGCGATGGCCAGCGAGATGCCCTCGTCGCGGAGCTTCTCGACGGCCGGCTGCAGCGCCTCCCTGGCCTTCGTGGTGTTGCCGCGGTCGACGAACGCGACGTCGGCGATCTGGAACAGCTGCCCCCAGACCGGGATCGCCGCGGCCTCCTTCTTCGCCACCCCGGTGAACCCGTCGCGGAGCAGCTTCATCAGGATCGGGACGTCGAACTTGGACTGGTGGTTGAACACGAACACGCACGGCCGGGCGGACACCAGGTGCTCCGCCCCGGTCACCTCGACGTCGATCCCGGACAGTCCGAACGCGACGTCGGCCCCCACCCCGGCGGCCAGGTCGACGAACTTGCGCCGCGAGCCGTGCAGCAGCCCGGCGCCCGCCGCGGCGGCGAGCCCGCCGGCCATGCCGCCGTAGAAGATGGCGGTCCGGGCGACGTCGGTGACCCCGGGGAACAGCCCGCCGCGCGGGGCGCAGTCCAGGATCGGCCAGCCCTGCCGGGTGGCGAGCGCGCGCAGCGAGTCGGTCGGCGACACCGCGACCGGACGGCCGACGGAGGAGAGGAACTCGGCGTCCTCGGTGCCGTTGGCGTAGCCGAAGCAGTCGGCCGGGTCGACGCCCTGCGCGGCGGCGTCGGCGCGCACCGCCTCCGCCTTGCCGGGCCCCCACAGCGACGTCCCGACGACCCGGCCGGTGAGCACGCCGTCGTCGTCCACCTCCAGCTCGGTGCACAGCACCCGGTCGGCGCCCAGCTCGTCGGCCATCGGCTGCACCTGGAACCGGGTCGCCGACGACGCCATCACCACCTGGTGGCCCTGCTCCTGGTGGGCGGCGACGAGCTCCCAGACCTCGGGGTGCAGCGCGCCGGCGATCTCGTCCCGGAACAGGTCGTTGCCGAGCGCGACCAGCTCGGCCTCGGTGCGGCCCTGCCAGGTCGCGAGGGTGATGGAGAGGAACTCCTTGAAGTCGTCGTCGGTGCGGATCCCGCGCATCCCGGACAGCACGGTGCGCACCATCTCGACCGGGCCGACGTCGAACTCGCGCAGCCGTCGCCGGTAGAACGCGCCCGCCGAGTAGCCGTCGATGACGGTGCCGTCGTAGTCGAAGTAGGCGATGGTGCCCGGCCCGGGCGGCGCCGCCCGGACGGCGGCGAGCCGCTCGGCCCGCGCCGTACCGGCTCCGTCAGCTCGCGACACCGCTGTCCCCCTCCGCACGTTCCTTCGTCCCCCGGTCCGGCACGACCGGCTCCGGCGGCGGATCGTCGCCGTCGCCGAGTACCACCTCCAGCCGGGCCCGGTGCAGGTCGGCGAGCCGTCCCAGGTCGTCGATCACCGCGCCGACCTCGGCCAGCCAGTCCGCCCGCCGCGCGCCCGGCGACGCCGAGTGCAGCAGGTCCCGGTTCTCGGCCAGGCGCAGCGCCGTCGCGTACAGCTCGCGCGACACCGAGTCGGGCCGGTCCAGGCGGCGCTGCATCAGCATCTGCCTGCCGACGCCGAGGCAGTCGTTCAGGAAGTCGTCCTCGTCGCCGAGCGGGTCGTCGCCGAGCGCGGCGAGCCGGTCGGCGACGACGAGCTGGGCGTCGAAGAACGACCGCAGCACGCCGGGCGCGACGAGCAGCGGGGCCCGGCGCAGCGCGGCGCGCGCGTCCGCGGGCTGCCCGGCACGCCGCCGCCAGCCGGAGTCGACGAGATCGGCCTCGCGCAGGATCTCGTCGCGGAACTCGCGGCGGGTGGAGAAGAAGAACTCGAACTTCAGCAGGTCCCGCAGCCGGGCGAGCTCGCGCCACGCGACGTCGACCGGATCGTCCTCCTCGCCGGCGTCGCCGACCCGCAGCAGCGCCAGCTCCAGCATCGCCCGGTTCAGCAGGTGGTGCAGCGCCCCGTTGCGGTAGAACGCGGCGACGTGGTGGCGGCCCGAGCTGATCGAGAACACCGGCTCGGTGCCGCCGGAGTAGATGGTGACGACGCCCGCCTCGGCCAGCCGGTCCAGGGTCATCCGCAGGCCGTGCCGGGTGCGCAGCTCGGCGATCGGCACCGGGACGCCGCGCGCCTCCAGGTAGTCGGCCAGCGGGGCGACGACCTCCCGGACCTGCTGCAGGGTCAGCGCCCGGTCCCGGGCGCTGAGCAGCGCGAAGGTCGCCAGCGAGGTGGCCGTCGCCGGGGTGACCCGGTTGATGCCGGCGCACACCCGGAACGCGACCTTCTCCAGCCGGGCCGATCCGTCGCCGGCGTCGGCCAGTGCCCGGCGCAGCGAGAGCGGCTCGGCGAACCGGACGCGGGCGGTGCCGACGTGCCGGCGCTGGTCGCGGAAGTAGCCGTAGAGCCAGCCCAGGCCCTCGGCCTTCTTCTCCCCGCCGCGCTGCTCGGCGGCCATCGCGCCGACCTCGTGCAGCTGGTCGTAGACGATCGAGACCGGGACCAGCACCGCGTCCAGCTCGGGCCGGTCCTCCATCGCGGCGACCAGGTAGCGCAGCAGCCCGTAGCGGGGGCGGCGCAGCTTGCCGGTGCGGCTGCGGCCGCCCTCGATGTACCACTCCAGGTTGAACCGCTTCGCCAGCAGATGGCCGAGGTACTCCTGGATGGCGGCCTTGTAGACGGTGTCGCCGCCGAAGCTGCGCCGGATGAACACCACCCCGGCCCGCCTGCCCAGCGCGCCCATCGGCCAGAACGACAGGTTGTTGCCGCCGAGCACGTGATTGCGCGGGAAGTTCCGCTCGTGCAGCACCTCGGCGAACACCAGCGGATCGGCGTAGGAGCGGTGGCTCGGCAGGAAGACCAGCGCGTGCTCCCGGTTGAGCTCGCGCAGCCGCTCCAGCCCGGACTCGTCGACCTGCACGTCCCAGGCCTTGGTGTGCATCGGGCCCATCATCGCCCGGAAGACGTCGATCGCCGGCGGGCTCTGCACCGCCGCCATCTCCTTCAGGCAGCTCCCGAGCTGCTGCTCGATCTCGGCCTTCGTCGAGCCGGTCTGCCGGACGAGCCGGTCGACCAGCTTCGGGAACCGGGTGGACGAGGTGATCTGCTCGACCATCCGGCGGGGCACCTTGTAGCGGTCGCCGAGGATGCGCCGCTCGGCGCGGTCGCAGGCCAGCACGGCCTGCCGGGCGACGAACCGGCTGAACCCGACGGAGCCGGGGCGGCCGTTCTCCTGGGCGACGAACCGGGACACCAGGTCGGCGACGGTGGCCGGCTCGCCCGCGACGACCCGGGCCGCGTCCGGCCGGTGCCGGGCCATCGTCGGGTGCAGCGGCGACCAGGCGACCCGCATCGCGGCGGTGGTCGCGAGCCCGGCCAGCTTGCGCAGCGCGCCGGACGCGTCCGGCTCGGGCGTCACCCAGGTGACCCGGGCCGGGACGATCACGGTGTCGTCGCCGTCGAGCGCCTCGCCGAGCGCGGCCGGGGCCTCCAGACCGGCGCCGATCGACACCACCCGGGCACCCGGGTGCTCCCGCTCCGCCCAGCGTTGCAGGATCGACCGTTCGGTGAAGGAGCGGGGCTGGGTGATCACCACCTCGCGCGTGCCGAGCAGTCCGTCGGTCGTCATCGATCCCCCTCGCGCCGGCCCGCCGCGTCGCGACGCATCCCCCGGCACAACGTAGTTACCGGGCGGTTGCCGAACAACTTCGCGACACGGTCTGCCGGGCCCGGGACGCGGGGTCAGATCACGCGCTGCGCCTCGGTGAGGGTGTGCCGCAGGATCTGCTCCATCTCGTCGAACTCGGCCTGCCCGGCGATCAGCGGCGGCGCGAGCTGGACGACGACGTCGCCGCGGTCGTCGGGGCGGCAGTAGAGGCCGTTCTCGAACAGCGCCCCGGGCAGGAACTGCTTGACCAGCCGCTCCCGGGCGGCGGCGTCGAACGTCTCCCGGGTGGCCTTGTCCCGGACCAGCTCGATCGCCCAGAAGTAGCCGTCGCCGCGGACGTCGCCGACGATCGGCAGGTCCAGCAGCCGGCCCAGGGTGTCGCCGAACGCCTGCTCGTTCGCGAGCACGTTGCCGTAGAGGTCCTCGCGCTCCATCAGGTCCAGGTTGGCCAGCGCGACGGCCGCCGAGACCGGGTGCCCGCCCCAGGTGTAGCCGTGCGGGAAGGTGACGCCCGGCTCCAGGAACGGCTCGATCACCTTCTCCGAGGCGATCATCGCGCCGAGCGGGCCGTAGCCGGAGGTCATGCCCTTGGCGCAGGTGACGATGTCCGGGGTGAAGCCGAACTTCGCGCAGGCGAACGGATGCCCCTGCCGGCCGAACGCGTTGATCACCTCGTCGGAGACCAGCAGCACGTCGTGCCGGTCGCAGATCTCGCGGAGCCGGGCGAAGTACGACGGCGGCGCGGTCAGGCAGCCGCCGGAGTTCTGCACCGGCTCCACGACGACCGCGGCGACGGTGCCCGGGCCCTCGAACAGGATGGCCTCCTCCACCCGGTCGGCGGCCCATCGGCCGAGCGCCTCGGCGTCGCCGTCGAACTCGGGATGCCGGTAGAGGTTGGTGTTCGGCACCCGGAACCCGCCGGGCGCGAGCGGCTCGAAGTCCTGCTTCATCGCGGGCAGCCCGGTGATCGCCAGCGCCCCGTGCGGGGTGCCGTGGTAGGCCGTCATCCGGCTGATCACCTTGTGCTTGGCCGGCTTGCCGCGCAGCTTGAAGTACTGCTTGGCGACCTTCCACGCCGACTCGACGGCCTCGCCGCCGCCGGAGGTGAAGAACACCCGGTTCAGGTCGCCCGGTGCGAGATGCGCCAGCCGCTCGGCGAGCTCGGCGGCGGGCGGGGTCGTGTACCCCCAGACCGGGAAGTACGCCAGCTCGGACGCCTGCTTCGCGGCCGCCTCGGCGAGCTCGCGGCGGCCGTGGCCGGCCTGCACGACGAACAGCCCGGCGAGCCCGTCGAGCACCCGGTGGCCGCGGTCGTCCCACAGGTAGGTGCCCTCGCCGCGGGTGACCACCGGGATCGGCTGGTCACCGTCCCGGCCGTGCATCCGGGCGAAGTGCATCCACAGGTGCTTCCCGGCGGCCTGGGCGGCCGCGGACATCGGCGGCCGGTCGGCGGCGGGGGTGCGGTCCTCGAGTGCGGTCATGGGGGACTCCTGTCGGTGTCGGTGCCCGTGCCGTGCGGCGGTCGCGGTCGTCCGTCCGATCGTCCGGCCTGCACCTCCGGCCCCATGGATACGATTCGTATCGTCTTCGACCCGGACGAGAACGGAGTGCGTCAGGTGTATCCGACGATCGCGGACGTGCTGGCCCGCCCGGAGGTCCGGGCCGGGGCACCGGCCGTCCGCGCCGGGCGGGCCGCGCTGGGCACCGAGGTCCGCTGGGTGCACGTCAGCGAGCTGGCCGAGCCCGCCGGGACGCTGCCGGACGGCGTGCTGGTCCTGTCGGTCGGGCTGCCCGCCGCCGATCCGACCACCGATCCGGCCCGCTACGTCGCGGCGGTGCGCGCCGCCGGCGGCGTCGGGCTGGTCGTCGAGATCGGCCAGCACCTCGCCACCCTGCCCGATCCGCTGGTGCAGGCCGCCCGGGCGGCGGGGTTCCCGCTGGTCGAGCTGCGCCGCACGGTGCGCTTCGCCGACGTCGTCGCCGGGGTGCTGGAGACGATCCTGGTCGAACGGCACGCTCGCGCGTCGTTCACCGAGCACGCGGGCAGCGCGTTCCGGACGCTGACCCTGCACGGCGCCGACCCGCAGCGGGTGCTCGCCGAGGCCGCCACCCTGCTGGACGGCCCGGTGGTGTGCGAGGACCTGGCGCACCGGGTGCTGCTCACCGCGGGCGAGCCGGACCTGCGGGACTGGCCGGCCCGGTCCCGGCTGGCCGGCCCGGCCGGCCCGGAGGGCTGGCGGACCGCGCCGGTCGGCCTGCCGGGTGCGCGATGGGGCCGGCTCGCCGTCCCGGCCCGGCCCGCCGCCGACGCCGAGGACCGGATCGCCGCGGTGCTCGGGCACGCCGCCGACGCGCTGTCGCTGCTGGTCCGCGACGGCGCCCCGGCCGGGCTGCTGCGGGCGGCGCACGCCGCGCTGCTCGGCGCGCTCGCGGACGCGACACCGGTGGACACCGATCGGCTCGCGGTGCGCGCCCGCGCCGCCGGGATCGACACCACCGGGGAGTTCGAGGTGGTGCTGCTCGACGGCGGGTCCGCCGGGACCGCACCGGCGGTCGTCCCGGACGCCGTGGTCGCGACCGCCGGCGGGGCGGAGATCGTGCTGGTGCCGCTCCCCCGCCGGGCCGGCGCCGGTTCCCGCGCCGACGAGCTGGTCCGGCTGCTCCCGGCCGGCGCCGTCGCGGCGGTCGCCGGGCCCGGCCCGTTCGACCGGCTCCCGGAGCTGCTGCGGGAGGCCCGCGCGGTGGCCGCGGCGTACCGGTCCACCTCGCCGGACGGCGCCCGGCCGCCGGTACCGCCGCGCGGCGGCCGGCTCGGCGTGCGCGGCCTGGTGTGGCGGCTCGGCGACGATCCGCGGCTGCTCGGCTTCGTCGAGGAGCAGCTCGGCCCGGTGCTCGCACTGCCCGGGCCCGAGCGCGAGCAGGCGCTGGCCGGGCTGGACGCGCTGGTCGACGCGGGCGGCGTCGTCGCCGAGTTCGCGCGCCGGATCGGCACCGGCCGGCCCGCCGCCTACGCCCGGCTGCGCCGGCTGTCGGCGCTGGTCGGTGCCGACCTGACCGAGCCGGAGGTGCGCACGTCGGTGCACCTGGCGCTGCTCGGGCTGCGCCGGGCCGGTCACTGAGCGCGGTCCGCCCGCAGCAGCTCGACCTCACCCATCGCCTCCGCGACGCCGCCGTCGAGCGGCCGGCCGTACCGGTCCGCGACCTCGGCGACCGGGTCCACCCGGACCGTCCAGCCGTACCCGCGGAGCCGCTCGGCCGGAGTCCGCGCGCGCGGCTCGTCGAAGAACAGCTCGCGCACGTCGATCCCGATCAGCCGCCGCGACAGCGACCGCAGATCCGGATCGGACACGATCCGGCGGGCCGCGTCCCCGAAGTGCTCGACGGCGATCCGGCTGCCCGGTGCGGACAGCGCCTGTACCCGCTCGAACAGCAGCGCCTCGGCGTCGGCGGGCAGGTAGGGCAGCAGTCCCTCGGCGAGCCACGCGGTCGGCCGGGCGGGATCGAACCCGGCGCCGGTCAGTGCGGCCGGCCAGTCCTGCCGCAGGTCGGCCGGGACGCCGACCCGGCGGGCGGTGGGCGGGTGGCCGACGGCCGCGAGCACGTCGTCCTTGAACGCCAGCACCTGCGGCTGGTCGATCTCGAAGACGGTGGTGCCGGCGGGCCAGCGCAGGCGCAGCGCGCGGGCGTCCAGACCGGCGGCGAGCAGCACCACCTGGCCGGTGCCGGCGCCGAGCAGCGACTCGTCGAAGTACCGGGACCGCACCCCCTGGTAGGTGGCCTGCGCCTCCCGGGGACCGGGCGGGTCGTCGGGCACGTCGAGCACCGGCCCGGCGGCGTCCACGAACGCCTGCGCGAACGGGTCGTCGACCAGCCGGTCGGCGCGCCGGCTCTCGGCGGCCCGCCCGGCGGCGACCGCCAGGGCGGTGGCTCCCACGCTGCTGGTGATGTCCCACTGGTCGTCGGCGGTACGCATGGGGCCACCGTACGAGATGTAGTTAGCAATGCTCATTGACTGCGGGATGATCACCCGGGTGGGTGAGGACGACCCGGACATCCGGGCAGCCATCGCCCGGGTGCACCCCGGCCCTAGCCGAGCAGCTCCAACTCGGTCTCGGTCTCGGTCTCGGTCTCCGGCGGCACCCCGACCAGCCCGCCGTAGAGCGCGGTCAGCGCGACGGCGATCCGGGCCCGGTCGAAGCGGGACACCGCACGGTCCCGCCCGGCGATGCCGTAACCGGCCCGCATGGCCTCGTCGGCGAGCAGGTCGCGCACGGCGGCCGCGACGTCGGCCGGTCGCCCGGGCCGGACCAGCAGGCCGGTCACCCGGTCGACCACCGCATCGGCGGAGCCGCCGACCGAGGAGCCCACCACCGGCCGGGCGCAGGCCATCGCCTGCAGCACCGGGGTCACCGGGACGTCGCGGCCGGGGACGTCCAGGACGACGTCGGCGGAGCGCAGCAGCCGCGGCCGCAGCGCGTCGCCGACCGGCCCGAGGAACCGGACCCGCCCGGTCACCCCGGCCTCCCGGGCGATCGCGAACAGCCGGTCCCGGTCCGGGTCGTCGCCGGCGGCGCCGCCGGCGACGAGCAGTTCGGCGTCGCGGACCCGGGCCAGCGCGCGGATCGCGGTGCCCGCCCCCGCGCAGGGGGCCAGTGACCCGACCAGCACCAGCCGCGGATGCTCGCCGCGGCGCAGGGCCGGGCCCGCCGCGGTGTAGACGTCGGTGTCCACGCAGGCCGGCACGGTGCGCAGCTGCGAGCGTGGCACCCCGGCCGCGAGCAGTGCGGCGTGCCGGTGCTCGGAGTCGGCCAGCACCGCGACGGCCCCGGCCGGCGGGCCGACCGGGTCCGGGCCGCCGGTCGGGTACGACGCGACGACCGGCGCCCCGGTCCCGGCCGCCCACCGGACGGCCGCCGGGCCGACCGCGTGCACCAGGTCCGGCGGGTCGTCGCCGAAGCCGGCGCCCGCGGCGGGCAGCGGCCGGACCTCCAGCTCCCCCGGCCCGGTCACCGGCCCGACCGGATCGTGGTCACCGGGCCGGTCGGTGAGCACCAGGACGCGGTGCCCGGCGACGGCCAGTGCGGAGGCGGTGGATGCGGTGCCGCACCCCTCGGGAACCTCGGACGTGCGGATGACGGCGATGCGCAACGGGGCCTCCTCGTCGTGCTCGCTGACAGCGGGCACGCGCAGGTGGCTCTACGCGTCGAACACCCCGACGGTACCCGCTCCGCGCCGGACCGCCAGGCGAGCGGATCGCGTGTGCGCCGCGGCCACCGCGGGTAGTCAGGGCTGTCCGACGAACCGCCGTCCGATGAGCCACCGTCCGGTGAGCCGAGTGGAGGGACGAGGATGAGGGACCGTTCGTGGCGGCTCCGGGTGGCACCGGCGCCGTCGGCCTGCCGGTTCGCCCGGCTGGAACTGCGCCGCTTCCTCGCGCCGCTGCTCGGCGAGACCCTCGTCGACGACGCGGTGCTGGTGCTGCACGAGCTGGTCGCCAACGGGATCGACCACGCGGGCACCCCGATGCTGCTGACCGCCCGGGTGCGCGGCGGGTCGGTCCGGCTCACGGTCCGCGACGGGTCGCCGGTGCCCGGCCGCGAGCGGCCGCTCGACCCGTCCGCACCCCGCGGGCGCGGCCTGCAGATCGTCGGGTCGGTGGCCCGCGACTGGGGGGTGCGCAGGCATCGGCGGGGCAAGACGACCTGGGCCGAGCTGGGGCCGGCCGACGCGCCGGTGACGCCGCAGCTGCACCTGGTCGGGCCCGGCTGACCGGTCCGTGCGTGGGCCGCCCGGCGGGCGGGTACGCAGCGACCGACCGAGCGAGAGGAGAGACGATGCGCCCCGAGACCCCGATCTCCGAGGCCGATCCGGCGGACGCGCTCGAGCAGCGGCGCCCGGCGTTCCCCGGGGACGACGACGATCCGGTCGTGCCGGCGGTGCCGAGCGCGGACCGCGAGGCCGATCCGGCCGACGTCGCGGACCAGTACCGCGACGCCGGCCAGGACGAGGACGCCTACTGACCGACGACGGGGCCGGTCGGGCCGGTGGTCGTCAGGGCAGGTCGACCACGACCTTGCCGGTGACGCCGGACTCGACCGCCTCGTGCGCGGCGACGACGTCGCCGAGCCCGAACCGGTGGATCGGCAGCGGGGTGAGCGCACCGTGCGCCGCGGCGACGCTCACCCCGCGCGCCGCGTCGGCCAGAACGTCCCGGTCGACGTTGTAGAGCAGCATGAACCGGAGCACCGCGTTCGCCGTCATCAGCGACCGGACCGGCAGCGCCGGGTCCTGCGGGGTCGCCGCGTAGGACACGACGTGCCCGCCGCGGCGCAGCACGGCGAGGTCCTGCTCGAGGTTCTGCGCGAGCGCGACCTCGACGATCCGGTCGACCGGCCCGGCGGCGTCCAGGATCGCGGCGGCCGGGTCGCCCTCCCGGTAGTTGACGACGTGCTGGGCCCCCGCCGCACGGGCCTGCTCGGCCTTGTCCGGCCCGGACACCGTGGTCACCACGGTGGCGCCGGCCCAGCGCGCGAGCTGGATCGCGTAGTGCCCGACCGCACCGGCACCACCGGTGACCAGCACGGTGCGTCCGGCGACCGAGCCGTCGGCGAACACGCAGTGGTACGCGGTCATCGCCGGCACGCCGAGGCAGGCGCCGAGATCGTCCGGGGCGCCGTCGGGCAGCGGGGTGGCCTGGGCGGCGGGCAGCACGGTGTACTCCGCGCAGCTGCCCCACTCGGCGAGCGGCGCACCGCCCTCGCCGCCGGGCGAGGCGAGCCACACCCACACCCGCTGCCCCACCCGGGACGGGTCGACGCCCTCGCCGACCGCGTCGATCTCGCCGACGCCGTCCTGGTGCGGGACGCGGACGCCGTCGATCGGGCGCGGGGTGGTGCCCGCGCGGGTCTTGGTGTCGGTCGGGTTCACCGCCGAGATGCGGATCCGGACCCTGACCTGCCCGGGGCCGGGCTGCGGGGTCTCCAGGTCGCCGATGGTCAGGACGTCGCGGGCCGCGCCCTCGCGGGAGTAGCTGACTGCCTTCACCGGCGCCATCCTGCCCGCGGCGGGCGGGGCTGTCGCGCCGGGCCCGGTCACTCGCGCAGCGCGGCGACCTTCTCCCGGGCCTCCTGCCTGCGGGCCTCGGCGCGGCGGCGGCGCACCTTCCAGGCGATCGTGCCGGCCACGACACCGATCCCGAGCAGCACCCAGCCGAGCAGCCCGAAGGTGTGCTCGAACTTCTCCGCGGCCTCCCGCAGCAGGTAACCGGCCGCGACGTGCAGGGTCGCCCAGGCGGTGGCGCCGACCACGACGGCGGGCAGGAAGCGGCGCAGCGGCAGGCCGGAGGCGCCCGCCGCGGCCGGTGTCATGGTGCGCACCACCGGCAGGAACCGGGCGCACAGCACCGCCCACGATCCGTGCCTGCGCAGGGTGCGGGCCGCGTCGTCCCACTTGTCCTGCCCCATCCGCCGGATCAGCCGGGAGTCCCGCAGCCGGGGGCCGAGCTTGCGCCCGATCGTGTAGCCGATCGAGTCCCCGCCCATCGCCGCGACCGCGACGACACCGGTCACCAGCACCGCCGACGGCACGTCGGGCACCGCCATCGCCGCCGCGATCAGCACGGTCTCCCCGGGCAGGACGAGCCCGATCCCCAGCGTGGTCTCGCCGAGGGTGATCAGACCCGCGACGAGCACCACCACCCACAGCGGGACGGAGTTGAGCAACTCGATGATCTCGGAGATGGGAGCTCCTCGGCTCGGGGAACGTGCCGGGTGGGGATCAGTCCACGCAGGGCACGCCGTCGGCGGTCAGGTCGGGAGGGGGAACGCTCGCGGGTTCCGGCCCGGGAACCGGGTCCCCCCGCGGGGCGGCGCTGCCCTCGCCCGCGCCGGCGGTGGGCGCAGTGTCGTCCTCCACAGTGCCTGCTCCGGTGCCGTCTCCGGCGCCCCCGGGGCCGGGGTCGTCGGTGGGCGGCTGCTCCGGGGCGGTGAGCCCCGCGAAGAACGCGCTGACCTCCGCCGGGTCCACCTCGACGGCGACGCCCTCGGAACCGGTCCGGTAGTCCGCCCGGCCGGTCGGGATGGTGCGGAACTCCACCCGGTCGCCGCGCAGCTCGGCGGCGTGCGCGACCAGCGAGGTGAGGTCCCAGCCCTGGTCGAGCACGACGGCGCCGTTGACGGCGCGCAGCAGCCCGGCCACCGCGACCGGATCGGCGAGCGTGCCCGCCGACAGCAGCCGGTGGGTCAGCCCGGCCAGGAACGCCTGCTGGCGGCGGACCCGGTCCAGGTCGCCGCCGGGCAGGCCGTGCCGCTGCCGGACGAACGACAGTGCCTCGGCGCCCTGCACGGTCTGCGGGCCGGCCGCGAAGCGCGCGCCGGAGTAGTGGTCGTCGACCGGGCCCTTCAGACAGACCGGGACCCCGCCGAGCGCGCGGGTGATCTCGGCGAACCCGGCCAGGTTGACCTGGGCGTAGTGGTCGACCGAGACGCCGGTGAGTGCCTCGACGGTCTGCACCAGCGTCCGGCTGCCCGCCGCGTTGGCCTGCCGTTCCAGCTCCGGACCGGTCAGGCCCTGCTCCCGCAGCCCGGGCCGGGCGAGCGCCGCGCCGCGGGCCAGCGCCGAGTTGATCTTGTGCGTGCCCAGGCCGGGGACCTCCACCCAGGCGTCGCGCGGGATGGACACCGCGGACGCGCCGAGCGAGGGATCGTCCGGGATCCGGACCAGCATCAGGGTGTCGGTGTTCTGCTGGCCGTCGGCGTCGCCCGCGTCGAGCGCGTCGAGGACCTCGCGGGGCAGCGGATTGCCGCGGGCGTCCACCCGGGAGTCGCTGCCGACCAGCAGGATGTCGGTGGCGCCGTCGGCCACGCTCTCCCCGGTCACGTCGGCGGTCACCAGGCCGCCGTCACCGCCGAGCACCGCCCAGCCGGCGCCGGTGACGAGGAAGACGGTCGCCGAGAGCGCCGCCGCCCAGCGCCGCAGCCGGCGGGCGGGGCGCGGGGCCGGCCGCTCGGCGCGCGGCCAGGGCCGGAACCGGTCGGTCGGTGACGACGACGGGCCGGCCGGTGACCGGCCGGGCCCCGCAGCCGGGGGCCGGGGTGGGGCGGCGCCGGGTGCCACGGGGCGCGCAGCGCCGGGTCCCACGGGGCGGGCGGCGCCGGGTGCCACGGGGCGCGCAGCGCCGGGTCCCAC
>NZ_BAAAJK010000042.1:0-60213 GCF_039526905.1 Pseudonocardia kongjuensis
TGATCTCCGGCGCGATGTGCGGGGCGAGCGCGCTGTAGTCGTACGGCAGATCCGGGAGCGTGTAGTCGGCCATGGATCCAGCGTGATGTCTCGACTCGACTTGAGGTCCAGGGCAACGTGACGGACGCCATCCGCCCCTGCGCGGGATCGCACCGAACGGGAACGGCCCGGCCGCACCGAGGTGCGACCGGGCCATCCGTCCCGAACTGACGCGCCGCTCCCACCACGAAGCGACATGACTTAACTTAGGTGAGCCTGACCTAACTGTCAACGGTGCGTTCGAGGATCTCCCGCATGTCGGGAAGATCGAAGTGCTCGACCGTCGCCCAGGCGCTCGGGCTGCCGTGGTGCGGGTCCGCCCCGGCGGCCAGCAGCGCCGTCACCGACTGCGCCGAGCGGGCGAACAGTGCCGCCGCGATCGCCGTCTGGCCCCGGTCGTTGGTCCGGTCCGGGTCCGCGCCGCGGGCCAGCAGGTCCGCGACGATCGGCGGATGCCCGTGGTACGCGGCCAGGATCAGCAGCGTGTCGCCCTTCGGGTCGGTGATCTCCACCGGCACCCCGGCGTCGAGGTAGCCGGCCAGCTCCGCTGCCGCGCCCGCCCTGGCCAGGTCGAACAGCCGGTGCGCGAGCTCCACCGCGGCCGGGTCCGGGCCGCCGTCGGTGCCGTTCCTTCCGCCGTCCGTCATGGGGTCACCGTAGGTTCGCCCGGTCGGTCGCGCTCGCCCGCCGGTGACTGTCGGGGGTCGCCGCTAACCTGCCCGACGTGAGTTCTGAGAGCGACGGGCAGGCCCGCGACCGGCACGCGAAGCTGGCGGCCGAGGTGGCCGACCATCAGTTCCGCTACTACGTGCTGGACTCGCCCGTCGTGTCCGACGGCCAGTTCGACGAGCTCTGGCACGAGCTGCTCGCCCTGGAGGAGGCGCATCCGGAGCTGGCCACGCCGGACTCGCCGACCCAGCGGGTCGGCGGCACCTTCTCCACCGAGTTCGTCGCGCACGACCATCTCGAGCGGATGCTCTCGCTGGACAACGCGTTCTCGCCGGAGGACCTGCGGACCTGGCAGGAGCGGGTCACCCGGGAGGTCGGCGAGAACCTGCACTACCTCTGCGAGCTCAAGATCGACGGGCTCGCGGTGAACCTGCTCTACGAGCGCGGCACGCTGACCCGCGCGCTCACCCGCGGGGACGGGCGTACCGGCGAGGACATCACCCTCAACATGCGCACCCTGGCCGAGGTCCCGGTCACGCTGACCGGCACCGACGAGTTCCCGGTGCCGGAGCTGGTCGAGGTGCGCGGCGAGGTGTACTTCCGGCTGGAGGACTTCGACCGGCTCAACGCCTCGCTGGTCGAGGCGGGCAAGGAGCCGTTCGCGAACCCGCGCAACACCGCCGCCGGGTCGCTGCGGCAGAAGGACCCGCGGGTCACCGCGTCGCGCAACCTGCGGCTGATCTGCCACGGTCTCGGCCGCCGCGAGGGATTCACCCCGCGCACCCAGTCCGAGGCGTACGACGCACTGGTCGCCTGGGGGCTGCCGATCTCCCCGCGCACGAAGGTGCTCCGCGGGATCGAGGCGGTGATCGAGTTCGTCGAGTACTGGGGCGAGCACCGGCACGACGTCGAGCACGAGATCGACGGCGTCGTCGTCAAGGTCGACGAGGTCGCGCTGCAGCGCAGGCTCGGCGCCACCTCCCGCTTCCCGCGCTGGGCGATCGCCTACAAGTACCCGCCGGAGCAGGCGACCACCCGGCTGCTCGACATCCGGGTCAACGTCGGGCGCACCGGCCGGGTCACCCCGTTCGCCGTGATGGAACCGGTCAAGGTCGCCGGCTCCACGGTCGAGATGGCGACCCTGCACAACGCCGACGAGGTCCGCCGCAAGGGCGTGCTGATCGGCGACCGGGTGGTGATCCGCAAGGCGGGCGACGTGATCCCCGAGGTGCTCGGCCCGGTCACCGACCTCCGGGACGGCACCGAGCGCGAGTTCGTGATGCCGACCCACTGCCCGGAGTGCGGCACCGCGCTCGTGCAGCAGAAGGCCGGCGACGTCGACCGGCGCTGCCCGAACGCCCGCTCCTGCCCGGCGCAGCTGCGGGAGCGGCTGTTCCACGTCGCCGGGCGCGGCGCGTTCGACATCGAGGGACTCGGCTACGAGGCGGCGGTGGCGCTGCTGACCTCCGGCGTGCTGACCGACGAGGGCGACGTCTTCTCGCTCACCGAGGACGACCTGCTGCGCACCGAGCTGTTCCGCAACCAGAAGGGCGAGCTCACGGTCAACGGCCGCAAGCTGCTCACGAACCTGGAGGCGGCCAAGGACCGGCCGCTGTGGCGGGTGCTGGTCGGGCTGTCGATCCGGCACGTCGGACCGACCGCGGCCCAGGCGCTGGCCCGCGAGTTCGGCTCGATGGAGGCCCTCGAACGGGCCGCGGCACAGGCGAAGGAGGGCACCGAGGCCGCCGGGGTCGCGATCGTCTCCGACGGGACGGCGGGGGAGGAGGACACCGCCGCCGAGCCCGGGGCCGCCGAGTCGGGAGCTGCCGAGCCCGGTGCTGCTGAGCCCGGTGCTGCTGAGTCCGGGGGCACCGAGTCCGGGGCTGCCGAGTCCGGGGCCACCGAGTCCGGGGCCACCGAGTCCGAGTCCGAGCCCGAGGCTGCGGATGCCGCGGTCGCCGACGCCGACGCCGACGCCGCGGTCGCCGACGCCGACGCCGCGGTCGCCGACGCCGAGGCCGCCGCTGCCGAGGCCGAGAAGCAGGAGCGCGCCGCCACGCGCGCCCGGGCGAAGGCGGTCGCCGAGGCACTCGCCCCGATCGCCGGGGTGGACGGCGTCGGTCCCACCATCGCCGCCGCGGTGCGCGACTGGTTCTCCGTCGACTGGCACCGCGAGGTGGTGCAGAAGTGGCGGGCGGCCGGGGTCCGGATGGAGGACGAGATCGACGACTCGGTCCCGCGCTTCCTGGAGGGCCTGTCGATCGTGATCACCGGGTCGATGGAGCGCTGGTCCCGGGACGAGGCGAAGGAGTCGATCATGGCCCGTGGTGGCCGCGCCGCCGGGTCGGTGTCGAAGAAGACCGCGTTCGTGGTGGCCGGGGAGGCACCCGGCTCCAAGTACGAGAAGGCCGTCGAGCTCGGCGTCCCGGTCCTCGACGAGGCCGGGTTCGAGGTGCTGCTCGATCGCGGCCCGGACGCGGCACGGGAGCACGCCTCGGCGGAGTGAGCCCGGCGGACCGGGCAGCACGGGCCGCCCCGACGCGCCCGAGGGTGGCCGCTCGATCACCGCGCGTGTCCGCCCGGCGCGGGGGTCCTGCCGGACGGCGACGTCACCCGGTGCGTGGCGCGTCCGGGCGCCGTCGTCCGCGGACGACCACCTAGTCTCGGTCCGACGGTCCGATACGGACCGGTCGACGGATCGAAGCGGAGGAACACGGTGTTGCAGGCGGCGCTCAACGGGTCACGACCGGCGGATGCCCATCCGGCCCTCCCGGTGCTGCCGCGCCACCTGGCCCGCGACGCCCGCGCGGTCGCCCGGCTCGGCGTCACCTCGGTGCACGTCCACCCGCGCGACGACGACGGGCTGGAGACGATCGAGCCCGCCGTGGTCGGCGACGTCGTGGCGCTGATCCGCCAGGAGGCGCCCGGCATCGAGGTCGGCGTGCCGACCGGCCGCTGGATCCAGCCGGACCCGGCCGACCGGGTGGAGACCGTGCTGACCTGGGGCCGGCTCGGCTCCGGCAAGCCCGACGTGTGCGGCGTCAACGTGCACGAGCTGGGCTGGACCGACGTGTGCCGGGCCGCCTGGTCGGTCGGCATCGCCGTCGAGCTGGGCGTCTGGACCAGCGGCGACGCGGTGACCCTGCGCCAGAACGGCCTCCCGCCGGGCACCCGCCGGGTGATCGCGGAGTCCACCGTCGTCGATCCGGAGACCGCCGTCGCCGAGGGCATCCGGATCCTGCGCGCGCTCGGCCAGCCGCCCGTCCCCGTGCTGCTGCACGGCGAGGAGGAGGGCGCCTGGCCGGTGCTGGAGTACGCGACCCGGGTCAACATCGACACCCGGATCGGCTTCGAGGACGTCCTGGTCCGGCCGGACGGCTGGCTGGCCACCGGCAACGACGACCTGGTCCGCACCGCGCTGTCGATCCGGGTCTGAGCGCCGCCGGCACACACCCCGTGGCCCTGCCGCACACCCGTCGCAGCAGGTGTGCGGCGAGGCCACGGGGTGTGTGGCCCGGGCGTCAGACCTTGAGGACGGTGGCGACTATCCCGGCCAGGTGCGCCAGCCGGGCCAGCTCGGAGGGCCGGAACACCGGGCCGCCCGGCCGCCCCACCACCAGCGTCTTCGGCGGCACGCCCGATCCGAACGGCGCAGCCGCCAGCTCGGTGTCCATCGCCCGCCAGGGCTCCGGCACCCAGTGCCGCTCGTCGAGCGCGATCGCCCGGTCCAGCGGCAGCCACGGCAGGTCGCCGGTGCGGGTCTCGGGTGCGGCGGAGCTCTCCGCGATCCGGTAGGACCGGCCGTCCTCACTGACCGCGACCAGCGCCCAGCCGGCCCGGAACAGCCGGGGGACCTCCGCGGCGAGCAGGTCGAGCCCGTGCCCCGGGTCACCGGCGATCTCGTCCAGCAGCTCCAGCTCGCGGTGCGTGTCCAGCTGCCCGGTGTGCGGGCGCACCGACTCGACCACGACACCCGGCACCGACTCCGCCGCGGTGATCAGCACGTCCGGCGGGCGGTGCGCGGACAGCTCGACGGCGATGTCGTCGACCGCCTGCCCGTCGCTGCGCTCGACGACGTCCACGCTGAGGATGTCCGCTCCGGCCCCGCCGAGGGCGGAGGCGACGGCCCCGAGGTTTCCGGGCTTGTCCGGGAGGATGACCCGGAGCAGGAACGACACGAACGGATCCTCTCCCTCTGCTCGGACGCCCTGGTGGCATGCCGGTGCACCCGCACCGCGGCGGCGAGGCCGTGACCGTCCGCGACTGGGGGGCGCGGAGGGTTCCGGGCGGGAACAGTGATCCTGCCACCCGGGCCCCCGCCCGGTCATCATCTCCCCGCCCCGCACCACCCGCGGGGCCGGTCACCGGGGGGCGGTCGGCCGCCGGACCGGCGGGAATAGACTTGGCCGCACACCGGCGCACGCGTCCGTCGCGGACGTGTCGGGTGGTGTTCCGGGCGGGCCGCCCCACCGCGGTCGCAACACCGTCGTCGCTGCGCCGGACGGGACCCGCGCATCCGGATCCGCCCCGGGCCCGCGAGCCAGAACCATCCCGAGGAGGGGCATGACCACCGATTCCCCCGCAGCAGGCGGGGCCATCACCCGGGACGAGGTCGCGCACCTCGCCCGGCTGGCCCGCCTGGCCGTCACCGAGCAGGAGCTGGACGTCTTCGCCGGCCAGCTCGACGTGATCATCGGCTCGGTGGCGCGGGTCGGGGAGGTCGCCGCCGACGACATCCCGCCGACCTCGCACGCCGTGCCGCTGGAGAACGTCTTCCGGCCCGACGAGGTCCGCCCCGGCCTCACCCAGGAGCAGGCGCTCGCCGGGGCACCGGCCGCCGAGGACGGACGCTTCCGGGTGCCGCGGATCCTGGGGGAGGAGGCATGAGCAGCGAGCTGATCCGGCTGACCGCGGCCGAGCTGGCCGGGAAGATCCACTCCCGGGAGGTGTCCGCGGTCGAGGCCGCGCAGGCGCACCTGGACCGGATCGCCGCCGTCGACGGCGGTGACACCGGGGTGCACGCCTTCCTGCACGTCGGGGCCGAGTCCGCACTGGCCGCCGCGCAGCGCACCGACGCCGCGCTCGCCGCCGGGGAGCCCGCTTCCCCGCTGGCCGGGGTGCCGCTGGCGCTCAAGGACGTCTTCACGACCTCCGACATGCCCACCACCTGCGGCTCGAAGATCCTCGAGGGCTGGCAGCCGCCGTACGACGCGACCGTCACCGAACGGCTGCGCGCCGCCGGGATCACCGTCCTCGGCAAGACGAACATGGACGAGTTCGCGATGGGCTCCTCCACCGAGCACTCGGCGTACGGGGTCACCCGCAACCCGTGGGACACCACCCGGGTGCCGGGCGGCTCCGGCGGCGGCTCCGCGGCGGCACTCGCCGCGTACGAGGCGCCGCTGGCGATCGGCACCGACACCGGCGGCTCGATCCGCCAGCCGGCCGCCTTCACCGGCACCGTCGGCGTCAAGCCCACCTACGGCCAGGTGTCCCGCTACGGGCTGGTGGCCTGCGCGTCGTCGCTGGACCAGGGCGGGCCGTGCGCCCGCACCGTGCTCGACGCGGCGCTGCTGCACGAGGTCATCGGCGGGCACGACCCGCGCGACTCCACCTCGATCGACCGGCCGGTCCCGGCCGTCGTCGAGGCCGCGAAGCTGGGCGCCACCGGTGACCTGTCCGGGCTGCGCGTCGGCGTCGTCCGCGAGCTGGGCGGCGAGGGCTACCAGCCGGGCGTCCGCGCCGCCTACGACGCGTCGCTGCGCCGGCTGGAGAAGCTCGGCGCCGAGCTGGTCGAGGTGTCCTGCCCGCACTTCGAGTACGGCATGGCCGCCTACTACCTGATCCTGCCCAGCGAGGTGTCGTCGAACCTGGCCCGGTTCGACGCCATGCGCTACGGCCTGCGCGCCGCGGAAGGGCGCTCCGCGGAGGAGGTCATGGCCAACACCCGCGAGCAGGGCTTCGGACCCGAGGTGAAGCGCCGGATCATGCTCGGCACCTACGCGCTGTCGAGCGGCTACTACGACGCCTACTACGGGCAGGCGCAGAAGGTCCGCACGCTGATCAGCCGGGACTTCGACGCCGCGTTCGCCCAGGCCGACGTGCTGGTCTCGCCGACCACACCGACCGTGCCGTTCCCGATCGGGGACAAGGTCGACGACCCGCTGGCCATGTACCTCAACGACCTGGCCACCATCCCGACCAACCTGGCCGGGGTGGCCGGGATGTCGGTGCCGTCGGGCCTCTCCGACGGCCTGCCCACCGGGCTGCAGATCATGGCGCCCGCGCTCGGTGAGGCCGTGATGTACCGCGTCGGGGCGGCGTTCGAGGCCGCCCGCGACGCCGACGAGGGTGGCCCGCTGATCGCTCGGGTCCCGGAGGTTGCAGGGGTGACCGCATGACCGCGTCCATCGAGCTCGTGGACTTCGACGACGTCGTGGCCCGCTTCGATCCGGTGCTCGGCATCGAGGTGCACGTCGAGCTGTCCACCGCCACCAAGATGTTCTGCGGCTGCCCGACCGGGTTCGGCGCCGAGCCGAACACCCAGGTCTGCCCGGTCTGCCTCGGCCTGCCCGGCGCGCTGCCGGTGGTCAACCGGGCCGCCGTGGAGTCGGCGATCCGGATCGGCCTGGCGCTGAACTGCTCGATCGCGCCGTGGGGCCGGTTCGCCCGGAAGAACTACTTCTACCCGGACATGCCGAAGAACTTCCAGACCTCCCAGTACGACGAGCCGATCGCCGTCGACGGGTTCCTGGATCTCACCCTGGACGACGGCGAGGTCGTCCGGATCGGGATCGAGCGGGCGCACATGGAGGAGGACACCGGCAAGTCGCTGCACGTGGGCGGCGCGGACGGCCGGATCCACGGCGCCGACCACTCGCTGCTCGACTACAACCGGGCCGGCGTCCCGCTGATCGAGATCGTCACGAAGATGATCCCGGACACCGGCGCCCGCGCCCCCGAGGTGGCCCGCGCCTACGTCACCGCGCTGCGCGACCTGATCTCCTCGCTCGGCGTCTCCGACGTCCGGATGGACCAGGGCTCGATGCGCGCCGACGTGAACCTGTCGCTGTCCCCGGCGGGCAGCGGCACGCTCGGCACCCGCACCGAGACCAAGAACGTCAACTCGCTGCGGTCGGTCGAGCGGGCCGTCCGGCACGAGATGGGCCGGCAGGCCGCCGTGCTCGACGCGGGCGGCGAGATCGTCCAGGAGACCCGGCACTTCGACGAGGCGACCGGGCACACTCGGGCCGGGCGGCGCAAGGAGACCTCGGAGGACTACCGGTACTTCCCGGAGCCCGATCTGGTCCCGATCGCGCCGAGCGCGGAGTGGATCGAGGAGCTGCGCGGCACCCTGCCCGAGCTGCCCTGGGAGCGGCGCCGCCGGATCCAGGACGAGTGGGGCATCTCCGACGAGGAGATCCGCGACCTGGTCAACGCCGGTGCGCTCGACCTGGTCGAGGCGACCGTCGCCGCGGGTGCGCCGTCCCAGGAGGCCCGCTCGTGGTGGGTGTCCTACCTCGCGCAGCAGGCGAACACCCGCTCCGTCGAGCTCGGCGAGCTGGCCATCACCCCCGGGCAGGTGGCCCGGGTGGTCGAGCTGGTCGGGGCCGGCGAGCTGACCAACAAGCTCGCCCGCCAGGTCGTCGACGGCGTGCTCGACGGCGAGGGCGACCCGGACGCGGTCGTCGCCGCCCGCGGGCTGAAGGTCGTGTCCGACGAGGGCGAGCTGATCGCCGCCGTCGACGCGGCGCTGGCCGCGCAGCCCGACGTCGCGGAGAAGATCCGCGGCGGCAAGGTCCAGGCGGCCGGGGCGATCGTCGGCGCCGTCATGAAGGCGACGAAGGGCCAGGCCGACGCCAAGCGCGTGCGGGAGCTGGTCGTCGAGCGCGTCGGCGCCTAGCCCGCACCCCGTCGCCCCGGTCCGCACCCGCCGCAGCAGGTGCGGACCGGGGCGGCCGGGTGCGAACCCTCAGATCGCGGACTCGCCGCCCCCGGTGGGCGGCTGGATGCGCACCACCCGGTCATCGGTGCGGCCCGGCGCCGTGCCGTCGCGGTTGACGGTGCCGAGCCAGAGCAGCCCGTCGGGGGCGCGGGTGACCTCGCCGACCGCCCCGTAGATCTCCTCCAGGACCGGTTTCGGGTCGCCGGTGAAGGCACCGTCGCGGCCCGGGGTGAGCAGGTAGAGCGCCTCGGCGCCGGACTGGGCGACGACCAGCGTGCCCGGCAGCACCGTGCAGCCCGCGACGCCGGGCCGTTCCGGCCAGGTCCAGGCGGGCGCCCCGAGCGTCCCCTCGCCGACCCGGTACAGGACGTCGCGGGTCGGGGCCCGGTCGGTCACCCAGGTGGTGTCCGCCGCCGGATCGATGCAGACCCCGCCCGGATCGGTGAGGCCGCGGGCCAGCACCGGCGACGCGGGATCCGGGTTCCCCGGCGCCGGACGGCCGAGCGTGTCGATCCGCAGCACCGCCCCGGCGAGCGGGCCCTCGCCCGCCCCGGTCGCCACGACCAGGTGCGCGTCGTCGACGGCGAGCCCGCCGCCCGCCGAGTTCGGCAGCCCGGTCAGCACCGGCTTCGGTGGCTCGCCGGGCGCGATCCGCAGCACCTGGCCGCCGTCCGGGGTGCCGGCGAGCACGTAGACCAGCCGGTCCTCGGCGTAGCCGGGGGAGAGCACCAGGCCGTTGATCCCGGTGGCCGGATCGACCGGCACGGTCGCGATCTCCACCGGGTCCGCACCGCGGCGCACCTGCAGCACCCGCCCGGTCCGGCGCTCGGCGACCAGCGCCTGGTCGCCGGGGGGCAGCACGGCGATCGCGCCGACCGGGCCCAGGCAGGCCGCGACCACCTGCGGATCCGGGTCCTCGCACGGCCCGGCCGGCGGCGGCGCCTGCTGCTGTTGCTGCGGGCCGGGGGCCGGCTCGGTCGGCGGCGGCGGCTCGGTCGGCGCGATCTGCGGCGGACCGCCCAGCTCGCCCTCGCCCTCCGCCTGCGGCCGCCAGTCCCGGGCACCCTCGTCCGGGAACGTCGCGCAACCGGTCACGAGCACGAGCAGCGCCGCGACGGTCAGCAGCAGGCGGACGTTCACGGGGGTCCACGGTAGGCGGGGCGAGGTGAGCGCCGGGTGAGTACGGTCCGGAGCCATGAGCCCCGTGACCGTTCTGGTGCCGCACGCCGAGGGAGCCGAGATCCTGTCCGAGGTGGACGGGTTGAGCCCGGTCGTCTACGACCCGGAGAAGCCGCTGCCCGACGCGGCGGGCACCGCCCTCGCCCTGGTCCCGCCGTTCCTCGCGACGTCCGACGCGATCGCGCTGACCGAGGCGATGCCGCAGCTGGAGCTGGTCCAGCTGCTCACCGCGGGCGCCGAGGCGTGGATCGGGAAGCTGCCCGACGGCGTCGCGCTGTCCGACGGCCGCGGCGCGCACGGCGGCGCCACGGCGGAGTGGGTGGTGTCGGTGCTGCTGGCCGTCTACCGGCACCTGGACCGGTTCGTGCGCGCCCAGGACCGCGGCGTGTGGGACTACCACCAGACCGAGGAGCTGGCCGGGAAGAAGATCCTGATCGTCGGTGCGGGCGACGTCGGGGTGAAGACCAGGGCCCGCCTGGAGCCGTTCGAGGTCGAGACCACCCTGGTCGGCCGCACCGCCCGGGACGGCGTGCACGGCTGGGACGAGCTGCCGCAGCTGCTGCCCGCGCACGACGCGACGGTGCTGATCGTCCCGCTCACCGACGAGACCCGCGGCATGGTCGACGCCGAGTTCCTGGCCGCGATGCCGGACGGCGCGCTGCTGGTCAACGGCGCCCGCGGCCCGGTGTGCGACACCGACGCGCTGCTCGCCGAGCTGAACTCCGGCCGGCTGCGGGCCGCCGTCGACGTGACCGATCCGGAGCCGCTGCCCGAGGGACATCCGCTGTTCTCCGCGCCGGGTCTGCTGCTCACCCCGCACGTCGGGGGCAGCGTCCCGCTGGCGATGCGCCGCGCGTACGGCGTCGCGGCCGAGCAGCTGGCCGCGTTCGCGGCGGGTGACGAGCCGCCGAACCTGGTCACCGGGGCCTATTAGTCAGGGGACGCGCCGGGGGAAACCCGCAGGTGGGCGGCCCACCCGCCGGTAGGGTCCGCGGTATGAGCGGGCCCACGCAGCAGTACGACTGGGGCAGTGTCTCCGGTGACGAACCGCCGGAGCGGACACGGCCGGAACGGTTACCGGTACCGGCGCACGTCTCGTCGGACATCGGGCTGTTGATCCTGCGCGTCGTGGTCGGCGGGATCTTCGTCGCGCACGGCGTGCAGAAGGTGTTCGGCCTGCTCGGCGGGCTCGGCCCGGCCGGCACCGCCGAGGCGCTCGACGGGCTCGGGTTCACCGCGTTCGCGCTGCCGCTGGCCTGGGTGCTCGGCGTCGGTCAGCTCGTCCTCGGCGCGTTGCTGGTCCTGGGCCTGCTCACCCCGTTCGCGGCGGCCGGGCTGCTCGCCACCAAGATCGTCGCGATCGTGCTGTCGCTCGGGCCGGACGGCCCGGTGGTGCCGCTGTTCGCCGCGGACGGCCCGAACTCCCTGGAGCTGCACCTGCTGCTCGGCGGCGGTGTCGCCGCACTGCTGTTCACCGGTGCCGGCCGGATCGCGCTCGACGCGGGCCGCACCTACCAGCGCCGCCCGCTGCCCTGGTCGGTGCTCGCGCTCGTCATCGGGGTGGGGGTCGCCCTGCTGGCCCTGTTCGTGCTGCGTCGATGACGGCACCACCCGACGACGTCTGGCTGGGCCCGCTCGCGACGCGGCTGCGGCACGAGGTGCGGGTCGTCGGCCGGGAACCGCTGGCCGGTGGCTACGCCTCGGCGGCGGTCGAGCGGATCGACCTGGACGACGGCTCGTCGGTGGTGCTGAAGGCGGCCGGTGCCGAGGAGGTCGCGGCGCTGCGCGCGGTCGCCGTCGTCAACGGCCCGGTGCGGGTGCCCCGGATGCTGGTGACCGGCGACGGCTGGATCGTGCTCGCGCACGAGCCGGGCGGTCCGCTGCCCCCCGGCACCCCGGTCCCCGACGACGCCTGGCGCACCCTGGCGCTGGTGCACGCGCACTGGCGGCGGAACCGGCCGCGCGGCGTCCCGGTCGTCGACCCGACCTGGTGGGGCCGGCTGTGCGCACTCGCCTCGGTGGGCCTGCAGGCCGCCGCCGCCCGCACCCCGCAGGGGCGGGACGCCTACCTCGACGCGGACGCCGTCGTCCGCACCTGGGCGACCGACGACCGGATCACCACCGCGCTCGCCGCGCTGCCCCGCACGCTCTGCCACGGCGACGCGCACCGCGGGAACGTGCACACCGGACCGTCCGGGAGCGTCCTGCTGGACTGGGGGAACGCCCGCGTCGCACCCGGGTCGCTGGACGCCGTGGTGCTCGCCGCCCCGCCGCCGGACGGGCCCGCGGACGCCCCGGCCGAGCCGGTCCCGCAGCTGTACCGCGACACCCTGCACGAGGCACTCGGCGAGGCCGACCCGCCCGCGATGATCGCGGTCGAGTCGGCCTGGGCGCGGGTCGCGGCGCACCTGCAGTACCTGCCGTTCGCCGCCGACCACCAGGGGCCGGAGCGGGTCAGCTCGATGGTCCGGGTCGCGTCCGCGGCGCTCGCCGAACTCGACGACGCACTGGGTGGGCGACGGCTCCGGTGAACGACCGGATCAGCGACCCACGTTGCGCTGCAGGTGCGCCGGGTAGCGCTCACCGGCCACCGCGTCGGCCGGCGCCGCGCGCTCGATCTCGGCGAGCTCGTCGGCGGTGAGCTCCAGCTCCGCGGCGGCGACGTTCTCCTCCAGGTAGCGGCGCCGCTTCGTGCCCGGGATGGGGACGACGTGCTCGCCGCGGGCCTGCACCCAGGCCAGCGCGAGCTGCCCGGCGGTCACCCCGCGGCGCTCGGCGACGGCCCGCAGGGCGTCCACGATCGCCAGGTTGGCGGCCAGGTTCTCGTCGGAGAAGCGCGGCATGCCGCGCCGCATGTCACCCTCACCGAGCTGCCCGGGCGAGGTGATCGCGCCGGTCAGGAAGCCGCGCCCGAGCGGGGAGAACGGCACGACACCCACGCCCAGCTCCGCGCACGCCGGTGCGACGGCGTCCTCGATCCCGCGGGTCCACAGCGACCACTCGGACTGCACCGCGGCCGGCGGGTGCACGGCGTGCGCACGGCGGACCGTCTCCGCGCTGCACTCGGACAGCCCGTAGTGCCGGATCTTGCCCGCCTCGATCAGCTCGACGAGCGCGCCGACGGTGTCCTCCACCGGGACGTCCGGGTCGATCCGGTGCTGGTAGTACAGGTCGACGTGATCGACCCCGAGCCGGCGCAGCGACTCGTCGATGCAGCGGTGCACGTAGGCCGGGTCGCCCTGCGCGGCCTGGTTGCCGGCGGCGTCGCGGACGATCCCGAACTTCGTCGCCAGCACCACCTCGTCCCGCCGACCGGCGATCGCCCGGCCGACGAGCTCCTCGTTGGCGCCGCCGCCGTACACGTTCGCGGTGTCCAGCAGGGTGACTCCGAGCTCGAGCGCGCGGTGGATCGTCGCGATCGACTCGGTGTCGTCGCCCGCGCCGTAGCCCTGGCTCATGCCCATGCAGCCCAGGCCCTGCGCGGAGACCGTCAGCGACCCGAGCGTGCGGGTCCCGATGCCCATGCCGGCGCTCAGGGGATCCGGCGGACGGCGCCGGTGTCGGCGCTGGTCGCCATGTGCGCGTACGCCCGGAGCGCCTTGGACACGGTCCGCTGCCGGTCCACCGGCTGCCACGGCCGCTCGGACGCCTCCATCTTGGCCCGCCGGTCGGCGAGCACCTCCGGCTCGATCAGCAGCTCCAGCGAGCGGGCGCGCACGTCGAGCCGGACACGGTCGCCGTTCTCCACCAGCCCGATCGTCCCGCCCGCCGCGGCCTCGGGGGAGATGTGCCCGACCGAGATGCCCGACGAGCCACCGGAGAACCGGCCGTCGGTGATCAGCGCGCACGCCTTGCCGAGCCCCGCGCCCTTGAGGAACGCGGTCGGGTGCAGCATCTCCTGCATGCCCGGCCCGCCGGACGGGCCCTCGTAGCGGATCACCAGCACGTCACCGGGCTTGATGTCCTTGCGCAGGATCGCCGACACGGCGTCCTCCTGGCTCTCCAGGACGACGGCCGGGCCCTCGAACTCCCAGATGTCCTCCGGGATCCCGGCGGTCTTGATCACCGCGCCGTCGAGGGCCAGGTTGCCGCGCAGCACGGCCAGCCCGCCGTCGGCGGAGTAGGCGTGCTCGATGTCCCTGATGCAGCCGCCCGCGGCGTCGGTGTCGAGGGACGACCAGCGGTTCTCCGTCGAGAACGCCTGCGTGGTCCGGACCCCGCCGGGGGCCGCGTGGTACAGCTCGACCGCCCGCTCCGACGGGTTCGACGACCGGACGTCCCACTCGGTGAGCCACTGCTCCAGCGACGGCGAGTGCACGCTGTGCACGCCGGTGTTGAGCAGCCCGGCGCGCCACAGCTCGCCCAGCAGGGCCGGGATGCCGCCGGCCCGGTGGACGTCCTCCATGTGGTAGTCCGAGTTCGGCGCGACCTTGCTCAGGCAGGGCACCCGGCGGGAGACCGCGTCGATCGCGGCGAGATCGAAGTCGATCTCGCCTTCCTGCGCGGCGGCCAGGATGTGCAGCACGGTGTTCGTCGAGCCGCCCATCGCGACGTCGAGCGCCATCGCGTTCTCGAACGCCTCCCGGGTCGCGATGTTGCGCGGCAGCGCGGACGCGTCGTCGTCGCGGTACCAGCGGGTGGCCAGGTCCATCACGGTGCGCCCGGCGTCGAGGAACAGCTCGCGGCGGGCGGCGTGCGTCGCCAGCGTCGATCCGTTGCCCGGCAGCGACAGCCCGAGCGCCTCGGTCAGGCAGTTCATCGAGTTCGCGGTGAACATCCCCGAGCACGACCCGCAGGTCGGGCAGGCCGACCGCTCGACCTCGGCCAGCCCGGCGTCGTCCACCTCGGACGACGCCGACGCGGCGATCGCGGTGATCAGGTCGGTCGGTGCCTGCGCGACCCCGCCGACGACGACCGCCTTGCCGGCCTCCATCGGGCCGCCGGACACGAACACGGTCGGGATGTTCAGCCGCATCGCGGCGTTCAGCATCCCCGGGGTGATCTTGTCGCAGTTCGAGATGCAGACCAGCGCGTCGGCGGCGTGCCCGTTCACCATGTACTCGACGGCGTCGGCGATGATCTCGCGCGAGGGCAGCGAGTAGAGCATCCCGCCGTGGCCCATCGCGATGCCGTCGTCGACGGCGATCGTGTTGAACTCCTTGGCGACCCCGCCCGCCTCCACGATCGCGCTCGCGACCAGGTCACCCATGTCCTTGAGGTGCACGTGGCCGGGCACGAACTGGGTGTAGGAGTTGGCGATCGCGACGATCGGCTTGCCGAAGTCGTCGTCGCCCATGCCGGTGGCGCGCCAGAGCGAGCGCGCTCCGGCGGCGTTGCGGCCGTGGGTGGTGACGCGGGAGCGCAGGGCGGGCATGTCGTGGGTCTCCAGACGTGTTCTGGACGGCGCGGGCGGCCGGGCGGGCGCGCACGTCGCAGTGGTGTCGCGGTGGTGGGGCGCACCGGCCCGGGGCGGCGCGCGCGGGCGGGGCGGATCGACGCCCGGGGGTCCGTACGTGCCGTTCGTCCCCACGGTACGCCCACGGGCGGGCGCGCGGGCGGGCCGGGGAGCGTCCTCAGCGCTCGCGGAGAATCGTGAGGATCGCCTCGAGCTGGCCGTCGATGCCGTCGAGGCGGTGGCCGACTCCGTCGAAGCGTTGGTCCACGGCGTCGAAGCGCCGGTCCACGGAGCTGCTGAGCTCCTGCACCCCGACCTCCAGCGAACCCACCCGCTGGTCCAGCGAACCGACCCCTTGGTCCACGGAGCCGAGCCGCTGGTCCATGGAGCCGACCCGCTGGTCCACCGAGTCGAGCCGCTGGTCCATGGAGCCGACCCGCTGGTCCACGGAGCCGAGCCGCTGGTCCATGGAGTCGACCCGCTGGTCCACGGAGCCGAGCCGCTGGTCCATGGACTCGACCCGCTGGTCCACGGAGCCGAGCCGCTGGTCCATGGAGCCGACCCGCTGGTCCACGGAGCCGAGCCGCTGGTCCACCGAGCCGACCTTGCCCTCGATCCGGGTACTGATCTCGTAGAGGGCGTCGATGTCGGCGCCCTGCCGCCGCACCCGGCGGTCGAGCTCGGAGCGGTCCATCCCGGGCGACGACATGGCGGCGAGGGTAGGGCACCGCCCGCGCCCGCGGGGCCGAACGGCGGATCCGGTCTCAGTCCTCGCCGACCGGGTCGGCGAACCGTCCGCCGGAGGCGACCGACAGCGCGGGCAGGTCCCGCACGTGCACCGCGGGCAGCACGAGCTCGTCGTCGCCGGAGAGCACCGCGCTCACCGACGCCCGCTTCCCCAGGCGCAGCCCGCGCACCTCGTCCCAGGCGACCGTGCGCGACCCGGTGAGGGTCCGCACCGCCACCGTCGACGGGTCCACCGTGGTGCGGATCCGCAGCACCCACACCGTCACCGCGACCGGCACCAGCAGGAACAGCCAGAAGTACGGCACGCTGAAGTACAGCGGCAGGCCACCGACAGCGGCGAACAGCGCCACCACGATGGTCAGCCGGGACGGTTTCAGCACCAGCCGGCGGGTGCCCTCCCGGACCTTGCGGCCCTCGTCGCGAACCCGGGGTGTGTAGGCGACGCCGACGTCCACATGCTGGACGGGCCCGGCGGTGGGGGTCGGCTCCCCGGCCGGGGCGGTCTCGGCGGCCTCGCGGTCGTCGGTGCTGCTCACGACTCCAGTGTGACACCGCCGGACGGACGCCCGCGGCCCCGCTCGGGTGGGGCCGTTTGACGCCGCGCGTGGGACACGTGCTAGCGTCGGACCATGTTCGACGTTCGAATTATCGTACTTCCCGGGCGCGTCGCCGCCTGAGTTCGACTCCTTCGAACGGCACGACGACGCGCTCACCCTCGCAGGAGCCCGGACCTCCGGGCGGCGGGGGTTTTTTCATGTCCGGCATCTGATCGACAACGATCTCCAGCGAGGCAGACCCAGATGACCACCGCCCACTCCAGGTCCGGCGCGCCCGGCCCGAAACCCGGCCCGCCGCCGGGCCGGCCCACCGTGCCGCGCACCGATCCGGCCCCCCGCAGCCACGGCGCGGTGACCCCGGACACCACGGTGCCCGGCCCGCGGATCGTCGACGAGCCGATGAGCGGGGCCCAGTCCCTGGTGCGCTCGCTCGAGGAGATCGGCTGCGAGGTGGTCTTCGGGCTGCCGGGCGGCACCATCCTCCCGGCCTACGATCCGCTGCTCGACTCGACGAAGGTGCGGCACATCCTGGTCCGGCACGAGCAGGGCGCCGGGCATGCCGCCACCGGCTACGCCCAGGCCACCGGCAAGGTCGGGGTCTGCATGGCGACCTCGGGCCCGGGCGCGACGAACCTGGTCACGCCGATCGCGGACGCGCACATGGACTCGGTGCCGCTGGTCGCGATCACCGGTCAGCAGACCCGGCCGCTGATCGGCACCGACGCCTTCCAGGAGGCCGACATCACCGGCATCACCCTGCCGGTGACCAAGCACAACATGCTGGTGACCGACGCCGCGGAGATCCCGCGCGCGATCGCCGAGGCCTTCCACCTGGCGTCCACCGGCCGGCCCGGGCCGGTCCTGGTGGACATCCCGAAGGACGTGCTGCAGGAGCAGACCACGTTCTCGTGGCCCCCGGAGCTGCAGCTGCCCGGCTACCGGCCGACGACCCGGCCGCACGGCAAGCAGATCCGCGAGGCCGCCCGGCTGATCCGGGAGTCCCGCAAGCCGGTGCTCTACGTCGGCGGCGGCGTGCTCAAGGCGGAGGCGTCGGCGGAGCTGAAGGAGCTGGCGGAGCTGACCGGTGCGCCGGTCGTCACCACCCTGATGGCCCGCGGCGTCTTCCCGGACAGCCACCCGCAGCACCTGGGCATGCCGGGCATGCACGGCACCGTCGCCGCGGTCGCCTCGATGCAGCGGTCCGACCTGCTGGTCGCGCTCGGGGCCCGGTTCGACGACCGGGTCACCGGCAAGCTGGAGAGCTTCGCCCCGGACGCGAAGGTCGTGCACGCCGACATCGACCCGGCCGAGATCTCCAAGAACCGGCGGGCCGACGTGCCGATCGTCGGGGACTGCAAGGAGGTCCTGACCGAGCTGATCGAGGCGGTCCGGGCCGACCGCGCCCAGCACGGCGAGCCGGACCTGACCGCCTGGTGGCGGCAGGTCGGCGGGCTGCGCGACCGGTACCCGCTCGGCTGGACCGAGCCGGCCGACGGTGCGCTCTCGCCGGAGTTCGTGATCGAGCGGATCGGCGCCATCGCCGGCCCGGACGCGATCTACACCGCCGGCGTCGGCCAGCACCAGATGTGGGCCGCCCAGTTCGTCCGCTACGAGAAGCCGCGCACCTGGCTCAACTCGGGCGGGCTCGGCACCATGGGCTACGCGGTACCGGCCGCGATGGGCGCCAAGGTCGGCGAGCCGGACACCGTCGTGTGGTGCATCGACGGCGACGGCTGCTTCCAGATGACCAACCAGGAGCTCGCCACCTGCGCCATCGAGGGCATCCCGATCAAGGTCGCCGTGATCAACAACGGCAACCTGGGCATGGTCCGCCAGTGGCAGAACCTGTTCTACGGCGAGCGCTACTCCAACACCGATCTCAACACGCACAAGCTGCGCATCCCGGACTTCCCGATGCTGGCCGAGGCGATGGGCTGCGTGGGGCTGCGGGTCGAGTCGAAGGAGGACGTCGACCGGGTCATCCACCAGGCGATGGAGATCGACGACCGGCCGGTCGTCGTCGAGTTCGTGGTCGGCGCCGACGCGCAGGTCTGGCCGATGGTCGCCGCGGGCACCAGCAACGACGAGATCAAGGTCGCCCGCGACATCCGGCCCGAGTTCGACAACGACGAGCTCGCGGCATCGGTCGACGAGGTCGCCGACGTGACCGAGAAGGCGCTGTCCGAAGCGGGGAACGACCAGTGAGCGAGCTGCACACCCTCTCCGTTCTCGTCGAGGACAAGCCCGGTGTCCTGGCCCGGGTCTCCGGCCTGTTCTCCCGCCGCGGCTTCAACATCAACTCGCTGGCGGTCGGCCCGACCGAGCACCCGGACATCTCCCGGATGACGATCGTGGTCGAGGTCGACGAGCTCCCGATGGAGCAGGTCACCAAGCAGCTGAACAAGCTCGTGCACGTCATCAAGATCGTCGAGCTGGAGCCGGACGCCTCGGTGCAGCGCGAGCTGCTGCTGGTCAAGGTCCGGGCCGACGCGACCGTGCGCAGCCAGGTGCTCGAGACCGTCCAGCTGTTCCGGGCGAAGGTCGTCGACGTGTCCCCGGAGGCCGTCACGGTCGAGGCCACCGGCACCGCCGACAAGCTCGGCGCCCTGCTCCGGATGCTGGAGCCCTACGGAATCCGCGAGATGGTCAAGTCCGGGATGGTCGCGGTGGGCCGCGGCCCCCGCTCCATCACCGCGGCCTCCGTCCGCTAGACAGACGTCACACACCCCTCCGAGAGGAACCGTCCCAGAGTCATGAGTGTCAACATCTACTACGACGCCGACGCCGACCTGTCGATCATCCAGGGCCGGAAGGTCGCCGTGATCGGCTACGGCTCCCAGGGACACGCCCACTCGCTGTCCCTGCGTGACTCCGGGGTCGAGGTGAAGATCGGTCTGCCGGAGAGCTCGAAGTCCCGGCAGAAGGCCGCCGACGAGGGCCTCGAGGTCGGCACCCCGGCCGAGGTGTCCGCCTGGGCCGACCTGATCATGGTGCTGGCGCCGGACACCAAGCAGCGCACCATCTACACCCAGGACATCGAGCCCAACCTGAACGACGGCGACGCGCTGTTCTTCGGGCACGGCTTCAACATCCGCTACGAGCTGATCAAGCCCCCGGCGAACGTGGACGTCGCGATGGTCGCCCCGAAGGGCCCCGGCCACCTGGTCCGCCGCCAGTTCGTCGACGGCAAGGGCGTCCCCGCCCTGATCGCCGTCGAGCAGGACCCGACCGGCAACGCCAAGGCGCTCGCGCTCTCCTACGCGGCCGGGATCGGCGGCGCCCGCGCGGGCGTCATCGAGACCACCTTCAAGGAGGAGACCGAGACCGACCTGTTCGGCGAGCAGGCCGTGCTCTGCGGCGGTGCCGCCGCACTGGTGCAGACCGGGTTCGAGGTGCTCACCGAGGCCGGCTACGCCCCGGAGATCGCCTACTTCGAGTGCCTGCACGAGCTCAAGCTGATCGTCGACCTCATGTACGAGGGCGGCATCGCCAACGAGCGCTTCTCCATCTCCGACACCGCGGAGTACGGCGACCTCACCCGCGGCCCGCGGGTGATCACGCCCGAGGTGAAGAAGAACATGGAGGCGATCCTCAAGGAGGTCCAGGACGGGACCTTCGCGCGGGAGTGGGTGGCCGAGGACGAGAACGGCCGTCCGAACTTCACCAAGCTGCAGCAGCAGGGCCAGGAGCACCCGATCGAGCAGGTCGGCGAGAAGCTGCGCGGCCTGATGAGCTGGGTCGGCGAGAAGGCCAAGTGACGCCCGGCCCGGTGCACCGGGCCGGATGATCACCGCCGGGGGCGACCCGGCAGGATGAGGGCCCGCGGACCGCACGGTCCGCGCCCGCCTGGGGCCCGGGCGCACCCACTCGGGATCAGGCATGCGGAACCCCCGCCCGTCACCATCGGGCGGGGGTTCCGTGCATTCCGGGTCCCCGGTGTGGATCACCCCTACGACCCCGCTCACGTCGTTCCGCCGGGACGGCGGACCCGGCCTAGGATGGGCCGCGGCCAGGCACCGCACGACCCGACCCGGGGAGCACCGTCACACCGTGAGCACCGTCGCCACCCAGAACCGTCCCGTCGTCCTGCTCGCCGAGAAGCTCGCGCCCTCCGCGGTCGAGCTGCTGGGCGAGGACGTCGAGATCCGCCACGTCGACGGCACCGACCGGCCGGCGTTGCTGAAGGAGATCGCCGACGCCGACGCGCTGCTGGTCCGCTCCGCCACCCAGGTGGACGCCGAGGCGCTCGCCGCCTCGACGCGGCTGAAGGTCGTCGCCCGGGCCGGGGTCGGCCTCGACAACGTCGACGTCCCGGCGGCGACCGCGCGCGGCGTCCTCGTCGTGAACGCGCCGACCTCGAACATCGTCTCCGCCGCCGAGCACGCGGTCGCCCTGATGCTCGCCACCGCCCGGCACATCCCGGCCGCCGACGCCGCGCTGCGCAAGGGCCAGTGGAAGCGCTCGGCCTACGGCGGGGTGGAGCTCAACGGCAAGGTCGCCGGCATCGTCGGGCTCGGCAAGATCGGGCAGCTGGTCGCGCAGCGGCTGGCCGCGTTCGGCACCCGGCTGGTCGCCTACGACCCCTACATCGCGCCGTCCCGCGCCGCCCAGCTCGGCATCGAGCTGCTGGAGCTCGACGAGCTGCTGCGCACCGCCGATCTCATCTCGATCCACCTGCCGAAGACCCCGGAGACCCAGGGCCTGATCGGCAAGGACCAGCTCGCGATCACCAAGCCGGGCGTGATCGTCGTGAACGCCGCCCGCGGCGGCCTGGTCGACGAGGACGCGCTCGCCGAGGCGGTCCGCTCCGGGCACGTCGGCGGCGCCGGCGTCGACGTCTACGTCAGCGAGCCGACCACCTCCAGCCCGCTGTTCGAGCTGGAGAACGTCGTCGCCACCCCGCACCTGGGGGCCTCCACCGCCGAGGCGCAGGACCGGGCCGGCACCGACGTCGCCCGCTCCGTGCAGCTCGCCCTGGCCGGCGAGTTCGTGCCGGACGCGGTGAACGTGCAGGTCCACGGCACCGTCGGCGAGGAGGTCCGGCCGTGGCTGCCGCTGGTGCAGAAGCTGGGCACCACGCTGCACGCCGTCGCCGGGCGGACGCCGACCTCGGTCACCGTCGACGTGGCGGGCGAGCTGGCCGGCGAGGACGTCTCGGTGCTCGCGCTGGCCGCGCTGCGCGGCGTGTTCACCCACGTCGTGGAGGACCAGGTCACCTTCGTCAACGTGCCGCAGCTGGCCGAGGCCCGCGGCGTCTCGGTCGAGGTCACCACCACCCCGGAGAGCGCGAACCACCGCTCCGTCGTGCAGCTGCGCGGCGCCATGCCCGACGGCGAGTCGATCACCGTCTCCGGCACCCTCACCGGGCGGGCCGAGGTGCAGAAGCTGGTCGAGATCAACGGGCGGCACTTCGACCTGCGCGCCGAGGGCGAGGTCGTGCTGCTGGAGTACGCCGACCGGCCGGGCGTGATGGGCCGGGTCGGCTCGCTGCTCGGGGAGGCCGCGGTGAACATCGAGGCGGCGCAGATCTCGCAGACCACCGAGGGCACCGACGCGGTCATGCTGCTGCGGGTGGACCGGCACATCGACCCGGCGGTGCTGGAGCCGATCGGCGCCTCGGTCGGGGCCCGCACCATCCGGCTCATCTCCTTCGACGGCTGAGCCGGCCCGCGGCGGTGCCCGCCGTACGGCGGTGCACACGCCGCTGCGGTGTGGGATCGTGTCGGCCCGCGCACGGGATGGGGGGATGCGCGATGTGGCTGGTGAGAACGGTGCTGCTGTCCGCGACGGGGGTCGCGGTCGCACTGGCGCTGATGTTCCTGATCGCCTTCGTGACCGGCATCACGCTGACGGTGCCGGGGGTGGTCGCCGTCGAGTCGGTGATCACCGGGCCGCCGTCGGCGACGATGACCATCGGCCCCGGCCTCGCCCTGGTCGTCGCCGGGCTGGCCGTGCTGATCGAGGTCCCGGGCCGGCTGCGGGCGCGCCGGGCGCTCGCCGCCCGGCAGGCCACCCCGGAGCCGTGCGGGGCCGGGCGGTAGCGGGGCCCGGCCGTCGTTCAGCCGCGCGGTGCCCAGCCCAGCGCCGGGCCCAGCTTCGTCGCCATGTCGGTGAGGATCTGCAGGTAGTCCTCCGGCGGGAAGCCGAACGGCAGCGCGAACACCACCTCGTCGACCTCCCGGAACCCGGCGTCCGCGTACAGCGCCGCGGCGATCTCGTCCGAGCTGCCGACCAGGTCCCTGGCGAACAGCATGCCCGCCGGGCCCTGCGGCGTCCCGACCCGGACGTCCCGGGCCCTGGCGTACTCGGTGTAGCGGGCCCGCTGCTCGGCCGTCGCCGAGTCGGTCGGCACCACCACCAGGCCCTGCGAGACGCGCCCGGCCGGGTTCGCCGCGCGGTAGGCGAGGATCTGCTGCCGCTGGATCGTCGCGAAGTCGGTCTCCCCGGACGCCGGGGCCCGCACGACGCTGCTGGTCAGCAGGTTCAGCCCCTGCTCACCGGCCCACACCGCGGAGCTGTCGCTGCCCGCGCCGTACCACATCCGGTCGATCAGGCCGGGGGAGTGCGGCTGCACCCGCTCGGAGAACGTCTCGATCCCGACCGTCCCGGAGAACGTGCTCGCCGGCTCGCCGCGGACCAGCCGCAGCAGCCGGGACACCCGCTCCCGGCCGAAGTCCTCGACGTCGGCGGTGTCCGGGTACAGCGTGTCCCGCACGTGCTCCCACTGCATCGGCGGACCGACGCTGACCCCGGGCTGCAGCCGGCCGCCGGAGAGCACGTCCACCGTCGCCAGGTCCTCGGCCAGCCGCAGCGGGTTCTCCCAGCCCAGCGGGATGACCGCGGTGCCGAGCTCGATCCGCGACGTCCGCTGGGTGGCCGCGGCGAGCACCGCGACCGGCGAGGAGATGCCGTGCTGCAGGTGCCGGTGCCGGACGAACGCGCTGTCGAACCCCAGCCGCTCGCCGAGCGCGATCACCTCGAGGGTGGCCTCGTGGCCGGGACCCGGGTCGTCGGCGTCGAAGGAACCGATCGTCAGGAAACCGAGCCGGCGCAGCGGCTCCGGGGATGTGGGCACACCGGTGCCAACGCGGTCAGATCCAGCCCTCTTCCCAGGCCCGCCGGGCGGCTTCGTGCCGGGTCCGGGCGTCGAGCGTGGTCATCGCCGCGGACAGGTAGTTGCGCACCGTGCCCTGGGCCAGGTGCAGCTCGGCGGCGATGTCGGCGACCGTGCCGCCGGACCGCGTGGCGCGCAGCACGTCCAGCTCGCGGGCGGTCAGCGGGCAGTCGGCCTCGGTCAGCGCCATCGCCGCGATGTCCGGATCGACGAACCGGCGCCCGGCGTGCACCCGGCGCACCACGTCGGCGACCTGCTGGGCGGGCGTCGACTTGGGCAGGAACCCGGACGCGCCGGCGGCCAGCGCCCGGCGGAGCACGCCCGGCCTGGCGTGCCGGGTGACCACGATCGTCCTGGTCGGGGAGCCGGCGAGCCGCTCGCACACGCCGACCCCGTCGAGCACCGGCATCTCCAGGTCGAGCAGCGCGACGTCCGGGCGTTCCCGGGCCGCGGCGTCCACCGCGGTGCCGCCGTCGGGGCACTCGGCGACCACCCGGATGTCGTCCTCCAGATCGAGCAGCGCGACCAGCGCGGTGCGGGTCAGCTCCTCGTCGTCGGCCACCAGCAGCCGGATCGGCATCCGTTCCGCTGCACTCACGCGTCCACCCCCGCCGTGTCGCCGGCCTGTTCGCCGGCCCGGTCCCCCGGGCCGTCGGGCCCGTCCTCGGAGCCGCTGAGCAGCACCACCCGCAGCCGGAACCCGCCCGCGGCGTCCGGTCCGGCCTCGACGTCCCCGCCCCGCTTGCCGATCCGGTCCCGGACCCCGGCCAGCCCGGTGCCGCCGTGCGGGTCGGCGGCGGCCGGCTCGTCCGGGACGCCGTCGTTGTACACGTCCAGCTCGGTGCGGTCACCGGCCCGCCGCACGGTGAACCGCACCCGGGACGGGTCGCTGTGCCGGAGCACGTTGGTCGCGGCCTCCCGGACCACCGGGCCGAGCAGCACCGCGTGCACCGCGGGGACCACGGACGCGTCGCCGACCACCTCGGCGTCGGCACCGGCGGCGCGCAGCAGACCGGCCGCGTTGCGCAGCTCGCCCGCGAGATCGGCGTCCCGGTAGCCGCGGACCAGCGCGCGGGTCTCGGCGAGCGCGTCCGCGGCCAGGGTGCGGACGGTGCGGGCGTGCCGCGCCGCCGCCTCCGGGTCGGCGCCGACGAGCCGCTCGGTGAGCTCGGCGTGCATGGCGATCGCGTGCAGCGAGTGTCCCTGCACGTCGTGCAGCTCGGCCGCGATCCGGACCCGCTCCCGGGTGGTCGCCAGCTCCTCGGCCAGCCGCCGCGCCTCCTCCAGCCGGTCGAACACCCGGAGCATCCAGATCTGGCCGAGATCGGTCGCCGCCGGGAACGCGAGGAAGAACAGGGCGACCAGCGGGCGCAGCCACGGCGTCGCGTACTGCGGCAGGCCGGCCGCCGTCGCCCCGGCGGCCGCCGCGACGACCAGCAGCCCGGCGGCGACCAGGTCGGCGCGCCGCCAGCCACGCACCGCCAGCAGCACCGACAGCGCCACCCCGGGCACCAGCAGCCACAGCGCGGCGGCCCGCGGCGCCTGGTGGGCCACCACCAGCAGGCCGGCGGTCCCGGCCAGCAGCGCGGCGACGGCGATCCCCTGGCGGAGCACGGTGGGCGGCGCGCCGTCCGGCCGGACGAGCGTCAGGTGGGCGCCCGCCACCCCGGCGAGCACCAGCACCAGCAGCAGCGACGGCGGGCTGGTCAGCGGGTGCGGCCAGACGCCGTCGGCCAGCACGAGCGCCGCCATGCCGGTGAACAGCACCGCCGTCACGACGAGGCCGGAACGCAGGTAGACGCGCACCGCCCGGATCCCGCCGGCGGTCGGGCCCGCGCCGCGCCCGTCCGACCGCCTGACAGATGTCATCCCACGCCCCCGCCGAAGTCATCCCCGCCCGTGCGGTTCCGACCCTACTGACCGGATCGCCCGGTGGAGATGCTCGACGGGCACCGCCGGACCGGGGAGGACCCGATGCAGCTGCTGATCGACATCGTGCCCGCCGGGGTGTCCCGGTGAGGGGGCGGGACACCCCGGGCCCGGCGATCGAGGTGCGCGGCCTCGGCTTCCGGTACGGCGGCACGATCGCGGTCGACGGCGTCGACCTGGTCGTGCACCCCGGCGAGGTCTTCGGGCTGCTGGGCACCAACGGCGCGGGCAAGACGACGACGCTGGAGCTGGTCCAGGGGTTCCGCGCGCCGCACGCCGGCACCGTCCGGCTGTTCGGGCTCGATCCGGTCACCGCGGGGCGCGCCGTCCGCCGCCGGACCGGCGCCGTCCTGCAGCAGGCCGGGTTCCTGGCCGAGCTGACCGTCGCCGAGACGATCCGGATGACGGCCGCGCTCTCCAGCCGCACCGACGACGTCGACGGATGCATCGCCCGGGTCGATCTCGGGCACCGGCGGGACGTGCCGGTCGGGCGGCTCTCCGGCGGGGAGCGGCGCCGGCTCGACATCGCCACCGCCACCTGGGGCGGGCCCGACCTGGTGATCATGGACGAGCCCACCACCGGCCTGGACCCGGAGTCGCGCCGGGTGCTCTGGGCGATGGGCCGACGGCGCCGCGATCGTCCTGACCACGCACCACCTGGAGGAGGCGGAGGCGCTCGCCGACCGGCTGGCGATCATGCACGCCGGCCGGGTCGCGGTCGCCGGGACCCTGGCCGAGGTGCTGGCCAGCCGGCCCGCCGCCGTCACCGCGGAGCTGGACGCCGGGATCGGCCCGCCGCGGATGCCGGGGCTGAGCAGCGCGTCGGCCGGGCACGGCCGCACCGCGCTGCGGCTGGAGTCGGCCGACCTGACCCGCGCGACGCACGCGCTGACCGGCTGGGCGCTGGACGCCGGCGTCGTGCTGCACCGGCTGCGGGTCACCGGGGCCGGGCTGGACGAGGTGTTCCACGCCGTCAGCAGGGGGACCGGCCCGGCGGACCCGGCGGGGCGGGCCCGGTGAGCGCGCCGGCCGGGCGGCGCGGCGGCCGGTGGTGGCGGCTGGCGCCGGTGGAGACGCGGATGCTGCTGCGCCGCCGCACCGTGGCGCTGAGCCTGCTCGCCGGGCCGCTGATGATGGTGTTCTTCGCGGTCGTGGTGGCACCGGAGGACCCGGCGGGCTGGGGGATGCTGGCCGGCATCGCCGGGCTGGTCGGGATGCTGCTGTCGGTCTACGCGACCAGCGCGACGGTGTTCACGCTGCGCCGCGAGTCGGGCGCGCTGGCCCGGCTGCGGACGACCGAGCTGTCCGGGCCGGGGATCGTCGCGGCGGCCGGGACACCGCTGTTCGCGGTCGGGGTGCTGCAGACGCTGCTGGTGCTCGCGGTGTTCACCGCGCTCGGCGCCCCGCCGCCGGCACAGCCGCTGCTGCTGGTCGTCCCGATCGTGCTCGGCGCCGCGTTCTGCGTCGTCGCCGGGGCGCTGACCAGCACGTTCAGTGCGGGTGCCGAGAGCGTCCAGTTCACCGTGCTGCCGCTGGTGATCGCCACCTCGGTCGCCGCGAACCTGCTGGCCACCGGGATCGACGGGCCGCTGCGCGGGATCCTGCTGCTGGTCCCCGGCACCCCGGTCGCCGACCTGGTCGTGACCGCGTGGACCGGGGTGCCCGGCGCCGACGTCGGCGGCCTCGCCCCGGTCGTCCTCGGCCCGCTACTGCTGCTGGCATGGAGCGCGGTCGCGGTGCTCGGCGCCGCCGCCCGGTGGCGGTGGACGCCGCGCGGGTGACCGGGTCGCGGGTCACCCGGACGGGCGGTCCCGCGCGGTCCGGGCCCGGGCCGCGGACGTCCTGTGATGGGGTGCACGAACCACCGGAGGTGGCCGTGTGCCGCCCCGTGTGGGTTCCTGCCGACCGCGAACGGCGCACGGTTCACTCTCCGGGGCACCCTCCTCCGGGTGGCCAGGCGATGACCCTGCGTCGGCAGGCGGTAGCGTGCGGCCAGCAGTACGACGAGAGGACGAGGTCATGCGCCTTGCGGTCATCCCCGGTGACGGCATCGGCCCGGAAGTGATCAACGAGGCACTCAAGGTCCTCGGCGAGGTCGCCCGCGACGTGGAGACGGTCGAGTACGACCTCGGTGCGGCGCGCTGGCACTCCACCGGCGAGCTGCTCCCGGAGACCGTGCTGACCGAGATCAAGCAGCACGACGCGATCCTGCTGGGCGCGGTCGGTGACCCGTCGGTGCCGAGCGGCATCCTGGAGCGCGGGCTGCTGCTGCGCCTGCGCTTCGAGCTGGACCACCACGTGAACCTCCGCCCGGCCCGGCTCTACCCGGGTGTGCGCGGGCCGCTCTCGGGCAACGCCGAGATCGACATGGTGGTCGTCCGCGAGGGCACCGAGGGCCCGTACGTGGGCACCGGCGGGCTGCTCCGCAAGGACACCCCGCACGAGATCGCGACCGAGGTCAGCCAGAACACCGCGTTCGGCATCGAGCGGGTCGTGCGGGACGCGTTCGCGCGCGCCCAGCGACGCCCGCGCAAGCACCTGACCCTGGTGCACAAGACCAACGTGCTGACCTACGCGGGCGCCCTGTGGTCGCGGATCGTGGAGGAGGTGTCGCTGGAGTACCCGGAGGTCTCGGTCGCCTACCAGCACATCGACTCGACCACGATCCACATGGTCACCGATCCCGGCCGCTACGACGTGATCGTCACCGACAACCTGTTCGGCGACATCCTCACCGACCTCGCGGCCGCCGTCACCGGCGGCATCGGGCTGGCGGCCAGCGGCAACCTCGACGCCAGCCGCACCAACCCGTCGATGTTCGAGCCGGTGCACGGCTCGGCCCCGGACATCGCCGGGCAGGGCATCGCCGACCCGACGGCCGCGGTGCTGTCGGTGGCGTTGCTGCTCGACCACCTGGGCCACGGCGACTCGGCCCGCCGGATCGAGGCGGCGGTCGCGTTCGACCTCGCCACCCGGGACCACTCGGCGACCGGCAACACCTCGTCGATCGGCGACCGGCTCGCCGCGCTGGTGTCCAGCCGCGAGGTCACCACACCCTGATCCGCGGGACGGCCGCCGGGAACCCCGGCGGCCGTCCGTCGGTCACACCTCGTCGGCGGGCCCGGTCAGCAGGCTGACCCCGGCACCGGCGAAGTTCTCCAGGTCGGCGACGGCGGCCTGACCCTCCTCGCTGCCCATCCCGGCCTGGAACGCGGCCGCGTCGGCGAACTCCAGGATCGCGACCAGGTGGTAGTCGGGCTTCGCCCCGTCCGGACCGGGTGCCGGGCGGGAGACCACGTAGCGCTGCAGCCCGGGCAGCTTCTTCGCCAGCGGCGCGTGCACCCCGTCGTAGTGCCGGTCGAACGCGGCCGGGTCCTCGGGGTGGTTGTAGAGGGCGGTCAACTGGAACACGTGTCGGTTCCTTCCGGTGTCGGTACGGCGGCGCCTCGCTGCGCGCGCCACCGTCGACACTGCTGCATCGGCCGCCTCCGCACCACCTCCGGACGGACCGGTCCGGCGACGCTGTCGGGTGGGGGGTGGGGCCGGGCCGGAGACGGTGGGAGCCGCCGCGGGCGGCCGGACTACCCTGGGCCCACCATGAGTACTCCAGCCCAGGTCCGGGTGCGGTTCTCGCCGTCCCCGACCGGTATCCCGCACGTCGGTCTCATCCGCACCGCCCTGTTCAACTGGGCGCACGCCCGCCACCACGGCGGCACCCTGGTGTTCCGGATCGAGGACACCGACGCCAGCCGGGACTCCGCCGAGTCCTACCAGGCCCTGCTCGACGCGCTGAACTGGCTCGGCCTCGACTGGGACGAGGGGGTCGAGAAGGGCGGCCCGCACGGCCCGTACCGGCAGAGCGAGCGCGGCGAGATCTACGCCGACGCGCTGCGCAGGCTGATCGAGGGCGGCGAGGTCTACGAGTCGTTCTCCTCCGGCGAGGAGATCGAGGCCCGGCACCGGGCCGCCGGGCGGGACCCGAAGCTGGGCTACGACAACGCCGACCGGGACCTCACCGACGAGCAGAAGGCCGCCTTCCGCGCCGAGGGCCGCTCCCCGGTCTACCGGCTGCGGATGCCCGACTCCGACATCACCTTCACCGACCTGGTCCGCGGCGAGATCACCTTCCGGGCCGGCCAGGTACCCGACTTCGTGCTGGCCCGCGGCGACGGCACCCCGCTGTACCCGCTGACCAACCCGGTCGACGACGCGCTGATGGAGATCACCCACGTACTGCGCGGCGAGGACCTGCTCGCCTCGACGCCGCGCCAGATCGCGCTGCTGCAGGCGCTGCAGCGGGTCGGGATCGGCAACGGGCCCTTCGTCTACGCGCACCTGCCGCTGGTCACCGGCGAGGGCAACCGCAAGCTGTCCAAGCGCGATCCGGAGTCCAACCTGTTCCACCACCGGGACCGCGGTTTCGTCCCGGAGGGGCTGCTCAACTACCTGGCGCTGCTCGGCTGGTCGATCGCCGACGACCGGGACGTGTTCGGCCTGGACGAGATGGTCGCCGCCTTCGACGTCTCCCGGGTGTCCGGCAACGCCGCCCGGTTCGACGTGAAGAAGGCCGAGGCGATCAACGCGGCGCACCTGCGGCTGCTCGCCCCGGACGACTTCGCCGCGCGGGTGGTGCCCTACCTCGCGGCCGAGGGGATCGAGCTCACCGCGGACCAGCGGGACCTGCTGGCCGCCGCCGCGCCGCTGGTGCAGGAGCGCAGCCAGGTGCTGTCCGACGCGGCCCGGATGCTCGCCTTCCTGTTCCGGGACGAGGAGAGCTTCGCCCCCGATCCGGACGCGGCCGGGAAGAACCTGAACGCCGACGCCGAGCCGGTGCTCGACGCCGCCGTGGCTGGCCTGACCGAGCTCCCCGAGTGGACCGCGCAGGCCATCGAGGAGTCGCTCAAGAGCTCGCTGGTGGACGGCCTGGGTCTCAAGCCGCGGAAGGCGTTCGCCCCGGTGCGGGTCGCCATCAGCGGCCGGACGGTGTCGCCGCCGCTCTACGAGAGCATGGAGCTGCTGGGCCGCGAGCGGTCGCTGGCCCGCCTGGGGGCCGGTGTCCGGCACTCCCGGGGCATGGGTTAGAGTACGTGCAGCACGGAGATCGGGGCCCGGTCGAAATGGGGCCCCGATTTTCGATGGGGTATGGTGTAATTGGCAGCACGACTGATTCTGGTTCAGTTAGTCTAGGTTCGAGTCCTGGTACCCCAGCGGAAATCGCCTCCTGGTTCATCCAGTTCCAGGCCCGGATTTCTGACATCGGCATCATCTCGTCTCGGCCCCGTCGTCTAGCGGCCCAGGACGCCGCCCTCTCAAGGCGGTAGCGCGGGTTCAAATCCCGTCGGGGCTACCACGCGAGATGTCTGTCGCGTCCGGTTCACGGTTCGTCCGTGGTCCGGTTCAGAGATGAATACCGATGTTCCTGGTCCCGTCGTCTAGCGGCCTAGGACGCCGCCCTCTCAAGGCGGTAGCGCGGGTTCAAATCCCGTCGGGACTACCACTGCGGAAGGCCCCTGCTCCATGCGGAGCGGGGGCCTTTCGTTCGTGCCGGGGGTGCGAGCGGCCGCGCAATCGCCGGCCGGGCGGGACCGCTGTCCGGCTCGGGCGGGACCGCTGTCCGGCTGTGGACCGCGCCGGTCGCTCGTGCCGCTCGCTCGTACCGGCCGGCGGTCCGTGCCGGTCGCTCGTGTCGGCCGGCGGTCCGTGCCGACCGGTGCCGTGGCCGCGGCGTGGTGGGCGTGCGGCCGGGACGGTCCGTCCGTGGGCGTGCGCGGCGCGGCGTGGTGCTCGCCTGCCTGCGGATCCTCCGGCGGCGCGAGCGCGTGACCGGCGCGATGCCGGGCCCGAGCGGTACCCCGCGCCGCGCGAACCGCCGGTCGCGCGCGGCGGTGCGGGATCGGTCGGTCATCCCCCGCCGGCTGCTCGGGAGGTGGCTCCACCGGCGGGCTGACACTCGTGGTCGACGGCGGAGGATCGTCCGTCGTCGGCGGGTCGACCGGTCCTACTCGACCGGTGGGTCCACTGGCGGCGGCGGACTGCTCGGCGTCGTCGTGGGCGGAGGGTCGTCCGTGGTCGGGTCGACCGGCTCTGTCGTCGGCGGGTCGTCCGGGGTGGTCACCGGGGGCGGCGGGGGCGGCGGCGCCTCCTCCGAGGTCGTCCGCACGGTGGTCCGCTCCCGGGTCGGCTCCGGGTCCTGCCGCTGCGGCGGCGGGGGCGCCTCCTCGCTGGTCGGCGGCGGCGCCTCGCTGGTCGTCGGCAGCGCGGGCAGCTCGGGCGTGGCATTGCTCACCGAGCGGTCCTGCGGCCAGAAGAACACCGCGCCCAGCACGGCGAGCGCGGCCACGACCCCGCCCGCCCCGATGAGCACCGCCGGGGAGCGCCGCGCCATCGCCGACGGCGGCGGCGAGACGGTGGTGCCGTCGTCGTAGCCGTAGCTCGCGGTGGCCGGATCGTCGCCGGGGTACCCGCCGTAGGGCGGCGGCACGACCGGGATCCGGTCGGTCGGCGGATCGGCGTTCGCGCCGTCGAGGTAGGCGGTCTGCCCGGCGGGGAGCTGGGTGGTCGGCGGCGGGCCGGCCGGGATCCGGCCGGTGACCGGGTCCGGGCCCTCCCAGGGCAGCGGGCCGGGATCGTCGGCCAGCGCGGCACCACCGGCAGCACCCGCAGCGGCACCACCGGCAGCACCCGCAGCGGCACCGGCGGCAGCGCCGGCGGCGAGGCCGGCTCCCGGCGGGGTCGCGGTGGCCGGATCGACCGGGCCGAGCGCGAGCACCGCGCCCTTCGCGATCGCGTTCTTCGGGTCGGCGTCGACCTGCACCGGGCGCCCGAGCTCGGACGACACCAGCTGCGCGACCAGCGGCACCCGGGACGAGCCTCCGACCAGCAGCACCACCGACGGACCGGACGCGGCCAGCCCGGCGGACTCGATCGCCCGCTGCAGCGCCTCCACCGACTCGTCGAGCCGGGGCCGGATGCGCTCCTCGAAGTCGCTGCGGTGCAACCGCACCGTCGTCCGGATCTCGCCCAGCCAGACCGGGATCGAGACCTCGGTGTCGGCGGACAGCGCCTCCTTGGCCTCGCGGCAGTCGCGGCGCAGCCGGGCCATCTGCGACCAGCTGTCCGGATCGGCCTCGTCGAGCGCCTCGAACGCCTGCGGCACGGCCTCCCGGACGTGGTCGACGACGGCCTGGTCGAAGTCCGCGCCACCCAGCTGCTCGACGCCCTCGGGCCGGCCGAGCAGCGTGAACAGCGTCCCGCCGATGACGGTGCCACCCGTATCGGTGGTCCCGGCCGCCTCCTTGCGGACGACGGCGGCGTCGAACGTCCCCCCGCCCAGGTCGTAGACGGCGACGGTGGCGCCGCCCTCGACCCGCTCGTTGGCGGCGTAGTGCAGGGCGGCCGACTGCGGCTCGGTGAGGAAGGTGACGGCCAGTCCGCGCTCGGCGAGCGCGCCGGCGAACAGCTCCCGCTTGTGCCCGCCCCAGGACGCCGGGTGGGACACCGCGATCCGGTCCGGCGGACCGCCCTCGATCCGGGACACGATGTCGACGACGTGCCCGGCCAGCAGCGCGGACAGCTGCTCGGGGGTGAAGGCGTGCTCGCCCAGCGGGATCGGGGTGGGGTCGCCGATGCGGCGCTTGAACTCGCGCGCGACCCGGTCGGGCTCGGTCAGCGCGCGGCGCTCGGCGGCGTCGCCGAACAGCAGCGCACCGTCCGGCGCGCAGTGGACCACGGACGGGATGTCGACCGAGTGGTCACCGAGAGTGACCATCTCCGGGCCGGGGCTACCGGAGCGGATGACCGCGGCCGCCGTCCTGGTCGTGCCCACGTCGACACCCAGGAGGTAGCCCGCCGATTTGCTGGTAAGCACAGTCTCCCCGGAAGCACTCCACCGTCGTCACGGGACCGGCCCGGTGCCGGACCCCCACACGGTAGTGGGACGGGGGATGTGCCGGGGCCCGGGGTCAGGCCAGCCGGTGCTGCAGCGCGTCGGCCGCCGCGAGCAGGTCGGCCGCCCAGCGCACGCCGGGCCGCCTGCCGATCCGGTCGACCGGCCCGGACACCGAGACCGCGGCGACGACCTGGCCCGCGGCGTCGCGGACCGGGGCGGAGACCGACGCGACGCCGGCCTCCCGCTCGGCCACGCTCTGCGCCCAGCCGCGGCGGCGGACGTCGACCAGTACCCGGTCGGAGAAGGTGGCGTCGGCGAGGACCTGCCGCTGGGTCTGCGGATCGGACCAGGCGGCCAGCACCTTGGCGCCGGACCCGGCGGTCATCGGCAGCCGGGAGCCGACCGGCACGGTGTCGCGCAGCCCGGACGGCGGCTCGGCGTGCGCGATGCAGATCCGGTGCACCCCGTCGCGGCGGTAGAGCTGCACGCTCTCGCCGGTGATGTCGCGCAGCCGGGGGAGCACCGCGGCCGCCGCGTCGAGCAGCGGATCGGGCCGCCCGCCGGCCAGCTGGCCGAGCGTCGGGCCCGGGTGCCAGCGCCCGTCCGGCGTGCGCAGCAGCATGCCGTGCGCCTCCAGCCCGACGGCGAGCCGGTGCGCGGTCGCCCGGGGCAGGCCGGTGCGCTCACAGAGCTCGGCCAGCCCACAGGGTCCCTCCGCCGTCGCGCGGAGAACCCCCACCGCCTTGTCGAGCACGCCGATCCCGCTAGACTGTCCCACGTTCCGATACTAACGTCCCAGATCGTGGGAAGTCCACCCGCGATCAGATCACAGAGGGAGGCGAGCGTGAGCCCTGCAGAGACGCCGCGCACGCTGGCCGAGAAGGTCTGGGACCGGCATCTCGTCCGGGCGGGCGAGGGTGACGAGCCGGACCTGCTCTACATCGACCTGCACCTGGTGCACGAGGTCACCAGCCCGCAGGCCTTCGACGGGCTCCGGCTCGCGGGCCGGCCGGTGCGGCGCACCGACCTGACACTCGCCACCGAGGACCACAACGTACCGACCCTCGACGTCCTCGCGCCGATCGCCGACGAGGTGTCCCGCACCCAGGTCGAGACGCTGCGCCGCAACTGCGCCGAGTTCGGCGTGCGGCTCTACCCGATGAACCACGCCGAGCAGGGCATCGTGCACGTCGTCGGGCCGCAGCTGGGCCTCACCCAGCCCGGCACCACCGTCGTCTGCGGCGACTCGCACACCTCCACGCACGGCGCCTTCGGGGCGATGGCCTTCGGCATCGGCACCTCCGAGGTCGAGCACGTGCTCGCCACGCAGACCCTGCCGCTCAAGCGGTTCCGCACGATGGCGATCAACGTCAACTCCTCCGACGGGACGCTGCGGCCCGGGGTCACCAGCAAGGACGTCATCCTCGCGGTGATCGCCCGGATCGGCACCGGCGGCGGGCAGGGCTACGTGCTCGAGTACCGCGGCAACGTCATCGAGAACCTCTCGATGGAGGCCCGGATGACGATCTGCAACATGTCGATCGAGGCGGGCGCGCGGGCCGGGATGATCGCCCCGGACGAGACGACGTTCGCCTACCTGAAGGGCCGCGACCACGCGCCATCGGGCGACGACTGGGACGCCGCCGTCGCCGACTGGCGTTCGCTGCGGACCGACGAGGGCGCCACCTTCGACGCCGTCGTCGACATCGACGCCGACGAGCTCACCCCGTTCGTCACCTGGGGCACCAACCCGGGGCAGGGGCTGCCGCTGGCCGAGTCCGTCCCGGACCCGGAGCGGATCACCGACGAGGCCGAGCGCGCGGCCGTCGAGAAGGCGCTGACCTACATGGGTCTGACCGGCGGGACCCCGCTGCGCGAGGTCGGGGTGGACGCGGTGTTCGTCGGCTCCTGCACCAACGGGCGGATCGAGGACCTGCGGTCGGTCGCCGGGATCCTGGACGGGCGCAAGGTCGCCGACGGCATGCGGATGCTCGTCGTCCCGGGCTCGATGCGGGTGCGCAGGCAGGCCGAGGAGGAGGGCCTGCACGAGATCTTCACCAGCGCCGGCGCCGAGTGGCGCTCCGCGGGGTGCTCGATGTGCCTGGGCATGAACCCGGACCAGCTCGCCCCGGGCGAGCGCTGCGCGTCGACGTCGAACCGGAACTTCGAGGGGCGGCAGGGCAAGGGCGGCCGCACCCACCTCGTCTCGCCCCTGGTCGCCGCGGCCACCGCGATCCGCGGCACCCTGTCGAGCCCGGAGGACCTGGACTGATGGAGAAGTTCGACACCCACACCGGGATCGGCGTCCCGCTGCGCTGGTCCAACGTGGACACCGACCAGATCATCCCGGCGGTCTACCTGAAGCGGGTCACCCGCACCGGCTTCGACGACGGCCTGTTCTCCGCCTGGCGCCAGGACCCGTCGTTCATCCTGAACAACGAGCCCTACGACCGCGGTTCGGTGCTCGTCGCCGGCCCGGACTTCGGCACCGGATCGTCCCGCGAGCACGCCGTCTGGGCGCTGATGGACTACGGGTTCCGGGTCGTCATCTCGTCCCGGTTCGCCGACATCTTCCGCGGCAACTCGGCCAAGGCCGGACTGGTCGCGGCCCAGGTGGAGCAGCCCGACGTGGAGCTGCTCTGGAAGAAGCTGGAGAACGAGCCGGGCACCGAGGCGACCGTCGACCTCCGGGAGCGGTCGGTGCAGGCGGGCGACCTGACCGTCGCCTTCACGATCGACGACTACGCCCGGTGGCGGCTGCTGGAGGGGCTGGACGACATCGGTCTCACCCTCCGTCACGAGGACGCGATCACCGCGTTCGAGGGAAGCCGCCCCGATCGGATGCCACGCACCACGGTGTGAGATCGCACCGGGTGGTCGCGGGCCGTCACCGGGCGGCCCGCGACCACCCGTACGGCCCTGCCCGACCGGTGGGTATGCGACCTCGACTCGCCGCCAGATCTGGTGCGTTGCAGGGCCTACCCCTACCGTTCGTGACCATGAACAAGGCTCAGCTCGTCGATGCGCTGACCACCCGGCTCGGTGACCGTCGGGCCGCCACCGCCGCTGTGGACGCGATGGTCGACGTCATCGTGGAGACCGTGGGTGCGGGCGGCTCGGTCACACTGACCGGGTTCGGCGTGTTCGAGCCACGCCGGCGCGCGCCCCGCACCGCTCGCAACCCGCGGACCGGCGAGACCGTGCCGGTGGGGGAGACGATCGTGCCCTCGTTCCGGCCGGGCGCCGCCTTCAAGGACCGGGTGGCCGGGAGCGAGGCCGCCGCCGCGGGTGCGACGAGCGCGCCGAAGCGCGCCCCGCGCGAACGCGCGGCCGCCGGTGCGGCCGTGGGGCGGGCCGCGTCCGCGGCGCCCGGGACACGCAGGCCCGCGGCGCGCAAGCCGGCCGCCGCCAAGCCCGCCGCTGCCCGGACCGGGCCCGCCGCCGGCGCGAAGGCCGCTGCTGCCGGGAAGTCCGCTGCTGCCGGGAAGTCCGCTGCTGCCGGGAAGTCCGCTGCTGCCGGGAAGGCCGCTGCTGCCGGGAAGTCCGCTGCTGCCGGGAAGTCCGCTGCTGCCGGGAAGTCCGCTGCTGCCGGGGCGAAGTCCGCTGCTGCCGCGAAGAAGCCCGCAACGGCCGCATCGAGGAAGCCCGCGGCCAAGAAGCCCCCCGCCACCTGATCCTCCCTCCCCGGCACGACCGGTGAGGGGTACCCCTCGGCACCGGTGTACCGCTCGGTGGGATCAGGGGGAGGGGCGGCGGTAGTAGTCGGCGAAGAGGAGGGCGCCCGCCGGGTCCAGGCCGAGCAGCCAGGTGCTCGCCTTGTGGGAGGGGGCCTCGGCGCCGGCGCCCGCCTCGTCGAGCAGGTCCTCCACGACGTCCGGGATCACCCCGCCCTGGCTGCTGATCAGTGTCACCCCGGGCTGGGCGGCGAGCTCGCGGAACCGGGCCCGCCCGGCGTCCGGATCGACCCAGTAGCCGTTCTCGCCGAGCAGCGGCTCCACCGGGAGGTCCTCGACCCGCCCGGAACCCAGCCCGCTCTTCCCGGCGAACGGCGCGATCGTCTGCCCGCAGCGCAGCGGCGGCGCCGTGTAGAGCCGGTCCGGGCCGAACCGGGGCAGGAACCCGGCGAGCCGGTCGGCCTGGGTGTGCCCGGTGCCGGACAGCGGGCGCAGGTCGTCGTCGCCCTCCCAGGCGGTGCGGCTGCCGGCCTTCGCGTGCCGGACCAGCACCACCGTCGACGACGGCACGCCGGTCGTGGCGAGCCGGGTGACCAGTCGCGTGTCGTGCCCGTGGGTGAGCAGCGACGCCGCCTCGGCCGGGGAGACCCAGCGCAGCGCGTCGGTCTCGTCGTTCGGGGTGAAGCCGTGGTCGCCGACCGCCTCGGCCGCCCAGTAGTGCACGACCTTCCGGCCGCGGCCGGGCACCCGGTAGGTGGTGTGCCCGAGCCGCGCACCGAGCCGGCAGTCCAGCCGGGCCTCCTCGGTGGTCTCGCGCAGCGCGGTCAGGGTCAGCGACTCGCCAGGGTCCTGGTGGCCCTTGGGCAGCGTCCAGTCGTCGTAGCGCGGCCGGTGCACCAGCGCGATCTGCAGCCCGCCGCCGGGGGAGCGCCGGTAGGGCACCGTCCCGGCGGCCACCACGTCGGCCAGGCCCGCCGGATCGACCTCGGCACCGTCGGTGCGCACCGGGGAGAGGAACGTCATCGGCCGGTCAGTCCTCGACCGACCCGCGGCGCGAGTTCATCATCTCCACCTGGTGGTCGCGCACCCGGATGTTCGACGACCCGGGCGCGGGCGAGGGCGACCAGATCCCGTCCGGCCCGAGCGTCCAGCAGCGGGTCGCCGGATCGAGGCAGGAGTCGAACATGTCGCCGAGCTGGTCGGCGAGCTTCGGATCGGTCACCCGCAGCATCACCTCGACGCGGCGGTCGAGGTTGCGGTGCATCATGTCCGCCGAGCCGATCCAGTACTCGTCGGCGGCGCCGAAGTGCAGCACCCGGGAGTGCTCCAGGAACGGCCCGAGCAGCGAGCGGATCGTCACGTTCTCCGACAGCCCCGGGCGCCCCGGGATCATCGCGCAGATCCCGCGGACCACGATGTCGACCGGCACCCCGGCCTGCGACGCCCGGTAGCAGGCGTCGATCACGGCCTCGTCGACCAGCGAGTTCACCTTGATCCGGACGCGCGCGCCGGGCTCCCCGGTGCGGTGCGCCTCGATCTCGTCGTCGATCCGGCGGACGATGCCGCGACGCACCCCGTACGGCGCGACCAGCAGGCTGCGGTACGACGTCTGCCGGGAGTAGCCGGTCAGCGAGTTGAACAGGTCGGTGAGGTCGGCGCCGATCGTCGGATCGGCGGTGAGCACGCCGATGTCCTCGTAGAGCCGCGCCGTCTTCGGGTTGTAGTTGCCGGTGCCGATGTGGCAGTACCGGCGGATCTCCGAGCCCTCCTGCCGGACGACCAGCGCCGTCTTGCAGTGCGTCTTCAGGCCGACCAGGCCGTAGACGACGTGCACGCCCGCCTTCTCCAGCTGGCGCGCCCAGCGGATGTTGGCCTGCTCGTCGAACCGGGCCTTGATCTCGACCAGCGCGACCACCTGCTTGCCGGCCTCGGCGGCGTCGATCAGGGCGTTCACGATCGGCGAGTCGCCGGAGGTCCGGTACAGCGTCTGCTTGATCGCCAGCACGTTCGGATCGGCGGCGGCCTGCTCGATGAACCGCTGCACGCTGGTGGAGAACGAGTCGTAGGGGTGGTGCACCAGCACGTCGCCCTCGCGCAGCGTCGCGAACACGCTGCGCGGGGTCTCCCGCTCGGCGAACGCCGGATGGGTGGCCGGGCGGAACGGCTCGTCCTTCAGGTCCGGGCGGTTCACCCCGTGCACCTGCCACAACCCGGTCAGGTCGAGCAGCCCGGGCACCGTGACGACGTCGTTCGGGTCCACGTCGAGCTCGCGCAGCAGCAGCTCCAGGACGTGCTCGGACATCGTGTCGAGCACCTCGAGCCGCACCGGCGGGCCGAACCGGCGTCGGGCCAGCTCGCGCTCCAGCGCCTGCAGGAGGTCCTCGTCCCGGTCCTCCTCGACCTCCAGGTCGGCGTTGCGGGTGACCCGGAACGGATGCACCTCCGCGACGTCCATCCCGGTGAACAGGTCGCCGAGGTGCGCGGCGATCAGGTCCTCGATCGGCAGGAACGTGACGGTCCGGTTGCCGGAGCGGGTGTCGGTGTCCGGCGGGTCGACGGTCACCAGGCGCGGCACGTTGTTCGGCACCTTCACCCGGGCGAAGCGCTCGGTCCGCCCCTCCGGGTCACGCACCGTGACCGCCAGGTTGAGCGACAGCCCGGAGATGTAGGGGAACGGATGCGCCGGGTCCACGGCGAGCGGGGTGAGCACCGGGAAGACCGACTCGGAGAAGTAGTCGGACAGCCGCAGCCGCTCGGCGTCGGTCAGGTCGTCCCAGGCCCGGATGTGGACGCCCGCCGCGTCCAGCTCCGGGCGCAGCTCGTCCATGAACACCTCGGCGTGCGCCCGGGACAGCGCCCGGGACCGCTCGGTGATGCGGGCCAGCTGCTGGCGCGGGGTGAGGCCGTCGGCGCTGCGCACGCTCAGGCCGGTCTCGTCGCGGCGCTTCAGGCCGGCCACCCGGACCATGTAGAACTCGTCCAGGTTGGACGCGAAGATGGCGAGGAACTTGGCCCGCTCCAGCAGCGGCTGGCTGGCGTCCTCGGCCAGGGCGAGCACCCGGGCGTTGAAGTCGAGCCAGGACAGCTCGCGGTTGAGGTAGCGGTCCTCGGGCAGCACGTCCGGCACCGCCGACGCCGGCGTGGTCGCCCCGGCCGGCGGCGCGATCGGGGCCGCACCCGGCGGCGGGGGCGGCGCGGCGGGCGGCGCCTGCTGGGCCGGGATCTCCGCGGGCACCGGCTGGTCCGGGCTGACCTGGTCGGCGACGGCCCGGCTCGCGGTGTGCATCCGGCGGGAGGCGGGGCGCGGGGCGCGGCGCCCGCCCGGCCGCGCCCGGGCCCCGGAGTGGGCGGGGCCACCGCGCTGGGACGAGCCGTTCCGCCCGTTCGGTGCTGCCGCGTCGTCACTCACCCGGCAATTGTTTCGCACCTCGCGCGGGTCGGCCAAGGGAGACACCGCGGGAGGTCGGTGAATTCCCGGTGCCACGGGCGGAGATGTGTCACACCTTCGGGCAGCGGAGCGCCCCGGGCGGGGGACTGCCCGCCGGTCCGGCCTGCGGTAGGGCGTCCCGCGCGTCGATCACCGCGCGGGTCCAGGCGCCGACCCCGAGCCGCACCGCCTCGTCGAGATCGGTGACGGTGTCGACGTCGCGGCGCAGCCCGGGCCGCACCCCGGGCAGCACGACCGCCCCGGACTCCCGGTGCGCCGCCGCCGAGGCGCCGCCGAAGTGCGGATCGAGCCGCCGGCCGGGGGCGGCGAGCAGCAGCGTGGTGCCCTCGCCGGGGGCGTCGGGCTGGAAGGCGCGGTGCACCCCGGAGCCGAACAGCCGGGCCGCGACGGTGACGGCGTCGTCCAGCTCGGCCGGGCGCAGCGCCGGCAGGTCGGCCTGCAGGGCACCGACGATCACGGCGTCGTCGGCCGAGCGCAGCAGCGCGGCGCCGTGCCGCAGCGCCCCGTTCAGGCCGCGGCCGGGATCGGTGACGACCTCGACGCCGAGCGCGCCGACCTCCATCGCGACCGCCGGGTCGGACGAGATCACCAGCACCCGGCGGACCGTGGTCGCCGCGACGGCCGCGGCGACCGTGTCCCGGGCCAGCGCCAGCGCGAGCCGCTGGTGCGCGCCGAGCTCGCCGACGCCGCCGTCCGCGGCGCCGCGCAGCCGGGTCTTGGCCTTGGGCAGCGGTTTCACCGGCACGACCAGGTCCGCCCGCAGGGTCACACCGACCATCGTCGCACCTCGGAGGCCGTTCCCGTGTCACGGAGGCGTCACGGGACCGGGTCGGGCGGGCGGCCGGCACCGGGGGTGGGTTTACCGGAACGGTCCGTTGTGGGGAGACTCCACCCGGACGATCCGGATCACTCGCGGTCCGGGACCGCTGACGACCCCGCCTCGACGCGGGTGTGAGGAGGCCGCCGGTGGCCCGCGAGAAGGGCGGATTCTGGGTCGGGCTCGCCGCGACCGTGTTCTACCCGCTGGGCTGGCTGACCGGCCGGCAACGCTACGAGGGCCGCGAGCACCTGCCCGCGACCGGCGGCGCGCTGCTGGTCGGGAACCACATCTCGTACCTGGACCCGATCCACACCGCGCTGTTCGTGCACACCGCGCGCCGGGTGCCGCGGTTCATGGCGAAGAACAGCCTGTGGGACGTCCCGGTGCTCGGGTCGATCCTGCGCGGCAGCGGGCAGATCCCGGTCTTCCGGGACACCGCCGACGCCCAGCAGAGCCTCGCCGCGGGCACCCAGGCGCTCGCCGACGGCAAGATCGTCATCATCTACCCGGAGGGCACCATCACCCGGGACCCGGACGGCTGGCCGATGCGCTCGCGGACCGGGGTCGCCCGGATGGCGCTGGCCTCCGACGTCCCGGTCGTGCCGATGGTGCACTGGGGCACCCGGGAGGTCTACGACCACTACGGCAAGCGGTTCCGGCCGCTGCCGCGCACCGAGCTGGTGCTGCGGGCCGGGGAGCCGGTGGACCTGTCCGGCCACCGCGGCCGCCCGGTCGACGCCGTGGTGCTGCGCGAGGTCACCGACCTGATCATGGCCGCGGTGCGGGACCTGCTGGCCCAGGTGCGCGACGAGCCGGCCCCCGCCGAGTTCTTCCGGCGCGGGCCGGAGCGGGAGGCCGGGCGATGAGCGCGCGTCCGGTGAACGAACCGGTGCACGACATCGCCCGGGTCGCCGTGCTCGGCGCCGGGAGCTGGGGCACCTCGTTCGCGAAGGTGCTCGGCGACGCCGGCCGCGAGGTGCGGCTGTGGGCCCGCCGCGGCGAGGTGGCCGACGCCGTCAACGGGACCCGGCAGAACCCGGACTACCTGCCCGGCGTCGAGCTGCCGGACCGGCTGCGCGCCACCTCGGACCCGGCGGAGGCGCTGGACGGGGTGGACGCGGTGGTGCTGGCGGTGCCGTCCCAGTCGCTGCGCGCCAACCTGGAGCACTGGCGCGACCTGATCCCGGACGGGGTCACCCTGACCAGCCTCGCCAAGGGCGTCGAGCTGGGCACGCTGAAGCGGATGACCGAGGTGATCGACGACGTCACCGGGGTCGGCGTGAACCGGCTCGCCGTGGTCTCCGGGCCGAACCTGGCCGCCGAGATCGCGCACGAGCAGCCGACCGCCACCGTGATCGCCTGCACCGACCACGGCCGCGCCGTCGCACTGCAGACGGCGTGCGCGACCGGCTACTTCCGCGCCTACACCAACACCGACGTGATCGGCGCCGAGCTGGGCGGCGCCGGCAAGAACGTGATCGCGCTGGCCGTCGGCGTCGCGTCCGGGATGGGGCTGGGCGACAACTCGCGGGCGTCGCTGATCACCCGCGGGCTGGCCGAGATGTCCCGGCTCGGGATGGCGCTCGGCGCCTCGCCGCTGACCTTCGCCGGGCTCGCCGGGATGGGCGACCTGGTGGCGACGTGCTCGTCGCCGCTGTCGCGCAACCGCACCTTCGGCGAGCAGATCGGCCGCGGCGCGACCCTCGCCGAGGCCGAGCGGGCCAACCACGGGCAGGTCGCCGAGGGCGTCAAGTCCTGCCTGTCGATCTGCGAGCTCGGTGAGCGGCACGGCGTGGAGCTGCCGATCGCGGACGCGGTGCGCCGGGTCTGCCACGAGGGGATGACCGCGCCGCAGATGGCGAAGGAGCTGATCTCGCGGGCGCCGAAGCCCGAGTAGCGCGCCGCGGTCGCTCAGGGTCGCGGCTCGGGGGCCTCCCCGGCCAGGTCGAAGAAGCGGGCGACCTCGGCGGCCAGGTCCAGGTCGTGGCTCGTCGGGCCGAGCACGGCCGGTGCCGACGCCGGGCCGGGCACGGTGTGCCCGCCGCCGTGCACGGTGAGCAGCCGGACGGCGGGGCGGCCCGGCTGCCGGTGGTCGGTCTGCACGATCCGCGTCCGGTCCCGCGGGCCGGACCGGCGGGCGATCTCGGTGTCCACCGGCGGATCGGTGATGCCGTTGTGCCCGGCGAAGTAGCGGGCCGTCTCGGGCATCGACAGCGTGCGGCCGCCGACCGAGAACAGCAGCCGCACCCACCAGGACATCGCGCCGCCGGTGTACGGCACGATCCGGTCCGCGGTTCCGTGCACCAGCAGGACCGGCCGCGCCGCGGGGGCGTTGCCGGCCAGCAGGAAGTTCGCCGGCTCGGGCATGGTCGCCGCCACCACCGCGATCCCGGCGACCGGCGTCGACGGCTCGTGGAGCAGCCGCAGCGCCATCTGCCCGCCGTTGGAGTAGCCGAGCGCGACCACCCGGGCCGGATCGACCCGGCCGTCGGCGGCCAGCTTGTCGATCACCGCGCGGGCGAAGCCCACGTCGTCGATCCCGTCCCGGCGGGCGGGGAAGCCGCTCTGCGCCCGGGCGTCGTTCCAGTTCCCGCGGTACCCGTCCAGATAGGCCACCACCACGCCCTGCTCGGCGAGGCGGTCGAACGACCCGCCGGTGGCGGAGCGGAACGCCGCTCCGTCCTGCCGGGAGCCGTGGAACACCAGCAGCAGCGCCCGCGGCACGCCGGTGGCGGGTGCGCCGAGCACCGTGAACGTGCGGGTGCGGCCCGCCACCGTGACCGTCTCGTCGCTGTGCCGGACCCGGTCGTCGACCGTCATCGGATACCGCCCTCCGTCCCGCACCTCGGGACTTAGCGGATAGCATATCCGTTTCGCCGGTGGGGGCGGCGGAGGAGCCGATCGGGGGCCGCCGGGGCCCGGGTAGCGTGTCGCCCGATGAGCGGCGACGGGACCAGATGCGTTCGGGGCGGCGGCGGGCACGGAGCGCCGGAGATCGGCGCCCCGGTGCACCACGGCCCGGTGCTGACCAGCACCTTCCATCTCGGCCGGCCCGAGCAGGCGGAGCCGGGTGCGGACTTCTACGCCCGCGCGGACAATCCGACGTGGCGTGATTTCGAGGCCGCCGTCGGCGAGCTCGACGGCGGGCCGTGCGTCGCCTTCCCCAGCGGCATGGCGGCGATCGCGGCGGTGCTGCGCGGGTTCACCGGGCCGGACCGCGGCGTGCTGCTGCCCTCGGACGGCTACTACGTGGCCCGGCTGCTGGCCGACGAGGAACTGGCTCCGCTGGGAATCGGCGTCGGGTACTGCGCGACGGCCGGTGACTGGGCCGCGGCGATCGAGGAGACGCGGCCGGGGCTGGTGCTGCTGGAGACGCCGTCGAACCCGGGTCTGGAGGTCTGCGACATCGCCGCGATCGCCGCCGCAGCGCACCGGACCGGCGCGGTGGTCGCCGTCGACAACACGACCTGCACGCCGCTCGGCCAGCGCCCCCTGGAGCTCGGCGCGGACCTGGTGGTCGCCTCGGACACCAAGGCGCTGTCCGGGCACGGGGACCTGCTGCTCGGGCACGTCAGCGCGGCCGATCCGGTGCACGCCGAGCGGATCCGGGCCGCCCGCACCCGGGGCGGGGCGATCCCCGGCCCGATGGAGACGTGGCTGGCGCTGCGCGGCCTCGGCACCCTGGACCTGCGGCTCGCCCGGCAGGCGGAGAACGCCCGGGCGCTCGCGGTGGCGCTGCGCGGGCACGGCGCGGTGCGCGACGTCCGCTGGCCCGGGCTGGCCGACGATCCGGCGCACGCGCTCGCCCGCACCCAGATGCGCCGCTGGAACGGCATCCTCCGGTTCACCCTGCCCGACGTGCACGCCGTCTCGGACTTCCTCGCCCGCACCACGCTGGTCGACTCGACGACGAGCTTCGGCGGCCTGCGCACCGCAGCGGACCGGCGGGCCCGCTGGGGCGACGCGGTGCCCGAGGGGCTGGTGCGGCTGTCCTGCGGCGTGGAGGACACCGCCGACCTGGTGGCCGACGTGATCGGCGCGCTGGGGTAGCGGCCGGGATCAGTCCCGGGCGATCTCGCCCAGCCAGCCCTGGATCTCCGCCGGTTGCAGGTCGCAGTACGGGCAGACGGCGACGAAGGTCGGCGCACCCGGACCGGAGACCTGGAACCGTTCGCGCGCCCCGCGGCGACCGCAGCAGGTGCAGGTGGAGTCCCGCACCTCCGGGTCGGCGTGCTCGCTGTTCTCGTCCATGGCCCGTGTATAGCCGCCCGGGGCGGGCCCGGCACCGGCCTGTGGCCGACCGCACGCCGGGTGTGAAGCAGACGTTTCCGCTGGTTACGCCGGGATGGCCGGTGGACGGCCGGGGCGGCCGGCGGCGCCGGACGGGCACCGCGTACACCGGTCGTCGGTACTGCTATCACACTCGCGTAACCCGGCTTCCGTATGGTCGACTACATCACGGACCTCGAGCGTTCGCGGAGGTGGTCGCGTGCCGTACCGACAACCCGTCCCCAGTGGTGCCGGGACCGTCGTCACCCCCGACCTGAGAGCGGTCGATCCGCTCCCCGACGATCACCCTCCCGCACCGGGTACCGAGCCGCCGACGGCGGTGCCGGTGCCGACTGGGGCCCGGGTACTGCTCCTCAACGCCAGCTTCGAACCGCTGGCCGTCGTCACCTCGAAGCGGGCGATCCGCCTGCTGCTCTCCGGCAAGGCCGAGTGTCTCCAGGAGGCGCTGGAGGGCACGGCGTTCCGGTCCGAGAACCTCTCGCTCCCCGCGCCGTCGGTGCTGCGGCTGTCCCGCTACGTGCGCGTCCCGTACCGCCGCGCGGTCCCGATGACCCGCGCCGGCGTGCTGCGCCGGGACGGCCGCCGCTGCGCCTACTGCGGCAAACGGGCGGACACCATCGACCACGTGGTCCCGCGCAGCCGCGGCGGTGCGCACAGCTGGGAGAACTGCGTCGCCGCCTGCCGGGCGTGCAACTCGCGCAAGGCGGACCGGCTCGTCGAGGAGCTCGGCTGGACGCTGGCGACCGTTCCCGGGCCGCCGTCGCGCAGCGGGGCCGGCGTGCTGGTGCTGGCGGTCGAGCCGCTGCCGGCCTGGGAGCCCTGGCTGTCGGCGGCGTAGCGCTGTACGGATGCCGGCCCGCGCCGCACGGGCTCCGGACCGCGCCGCACGGGCGCCGGACCGCGCCGCACGGGCGCGGATCGGGGCCGGATCAGGGTCGGAGCAGCCGGGAGGCCAGCCGCACCCGGCGCCGGATCGGGCGGGCGTCGCGGGCCCGGAACGCGCTGCAGCCGGTGCCGCAGGCGCCGCAGTCGGTGCCCGGGCGGTAGTGCTCGTGCGCGTCGCGCCCGTGCCCGCACCGGCACGGGTCGACGACCGCCGGGGCCTGCGGCGCGACCGGCGGGCCTGCGGGGTTCGCGGCGGCGTCGTCCGCGGCGGACCGCGGGGCCGGGATCGCACCGGCCGGGGAGACGGCGGTCGGGGTGTCCGGGGTGACGCTCATCGGGGCTCCTGTCGGGTCCGCTACGACCGGGTGGCCGTTCTGCCCGGTATTTCGCCTACTCCGGGTGGCCCATTAGCGACTCCCCCGTTGGTTCCCCAGAACTGATGACAGCTTTTCCAGAACGTTCACGATGGGTACTCGCCAGGCCCTGACCTGCAACTATGCGTAACGGTGATCTCGATCGCGAACGCCGGGCGTCAACCTTTCGGTAACGCCGGACGTCCTACTACGACGAGACAACCGGACCATCGAGCGGTCCCGGAAGGATTCCGATGCGCAACGCCGTCCCCCCGCCCCCCGTGACGCGGCGCCGTACCGGCCGCAGGTTCCTCATCACCTTCCTGACCCTGCTGCTGGTGCTGCTGCTCGTCGTGGCGGGCGCGGTCGCGTACCTGGTGTCGAGCGTCGGCAACGACGTGCCGCGGATCCCGGACGCCTTCCGCGGCCTGGAGGCGACCGACCGGCCGGCGACCTTCGGCGGGACCACGTTCCTGCTCGTCGGCACCGACTCGCGGGCCGACGAGCCGATCACCGGTGCCGGTGCCGCGCCGGACGCCGACGGCGGCTCCGAGCGCAGCGACGTGATCATGCTGGGCACGCTCGCCCCGGACGGCCGGAGCGCGTCGGTGGTGTCGATCCCGCGCGACTCCTGGGTGGAGATCCCCGGCCGCGGCATGGACAAGGCCAACGCCGCGTACGCCTACGGCGGGGCACCGCTGCTGATCGAGACCGTCGAACAGCTCACCGGGGTCCGGGTCGACCACTTCGGCGTGATCGACTTCGCCGGGTTCACCTCGCTGGTCGACTCGGTCGGCGGGATCGACGTGACCGTCGCGCGGGCCACCAGCAACGCCGGCGTCGACTTCACGGCGGGCGAGAACCACCTCGACGGCACCCAGGCGCTCGCCTACGTCCGGCAGCGCTACGACCTTCCGGGCGGCGACCTGGACCGGGCGGCCCGCCAGCAGAACGCGATCAAGGCGCTGCTGGAGAAGGTGCAGGCGACGGCGACCACCGACCCGGCGACGCTGTACTCGTTCGCGACGAGCGTCGGCGACGCGGTCAGCATCGACGACTCGCTGACCAACACCGGGCTCGTCACGCTGGCCCTGGAGAACCGGAACCTGCGCGGATCGGACGTCGCGTTCGTGACCGCGCCGGTCGCCGGGCTGGGCCGGGAGGGGGCGCAGTCGGTCGTCTACCTGGACGAGGCCCGCGGGCAGGAGCTGTGGGGGGCGGTGCGGAACGGGTCGGTTCAGCAGTACGCGGACCTGAACCCGGGGGAGGCACTGAGCGGGACGCCGTCCTAGCCGGCCTGGGCGGTCACCTGTTCCCGAACACCTCGACCGACGGCAGGGCAGTGCCGTCCCAGTCGAACATCGTCAGGTTGGCGAACCGGTTCTCCTGGCCGCCGCCGGCCGCGATCTCGGGCAGCCAGGCCGGCTCCCAGACGGCGAATCCGAGCCCGGCCGGTCCGAGGGACGCCACGGTCTCCCGTACCGTGCGCAGGAACGCCAGCTGGCCGTCCGGCGTCGGCGGGAAGCGGTCGGCCTCCGGGAGATCCTCCAGCCGTTCGACGTGCAGCTCTGCCGCACCGGGCCGTTCGAGGGTCCACGGGTAGGAGGTCTCGGCGATCATCACCTGGCAGTCGAAGCGCCGGGCGAGCATCTCGAGGTTCTCCCGCACGTCGGCGATCGTGCCGTGCCACCACGGGAAGTACGACACGGCCGCCACGTCGAATCGGATCCCGCGCTGTGTCAGCTCGGAGAACAACCGGTGGCTGTCGGCCTGGTTGCCGCCGGCATCGGTGTGCAGCACGGTGCGGGCCGTGGTTCCCGCGTCACGCACGCCGTGCAGCCCGGCCTGTACCAAGCGCGCGACCCGGTCCCATTCGTCCGGGCCGCTGCGGCCGGTCACCTCGCCGGTCGGCCACAGCAGGCCACGCGATATCTCGTTACCGACCTGGACCAGCGCCGGCACGGTTCCCTGGGCGGCGAACGCGCGCAGCACATCCCGGGTGTAGTCGTGCACGGTGGCCGCCAGCGCGCCGAGGTCCTGGTCTGCCCACGCGCCTGGGGTCGGTTGGTGGGTCGGGTCGGCCCAGAAGTCGGAGTAGTGCAGGTTGAGCAGTACGTGGCAGCCGGCGGCGTTCGCACGGCGGGCAAGCGCGAGAGTGGACTCCAGATCACTGTGCCCCGGCTCCGGATCGACCCAGAGCCGCAGTCGCACGAGGTTGGCGCCGCGGGCGGCGAGCAGTTGCTCGACGGTGTCCTCCCGCATGCCGTCCCGGAAGGTCAGGCCGATCGCCTCGAGCTCGGGGGTGAAGGACAGGTCGGCGCCCCGGATCGACGTCAAGGGTGGGAGGACGCGTGGTGGCTCGGGCGCGTGTACGGGTGCCACCTGGTCTGCGGTGCAGCTGCCCAGCAGCCGGGAGGCCATCAGCGTGGCGGCCGCGCCGCCCAGGAACCGCCGTCGTGAAACGTGCACACCGCTCCGATCCGGGGCCGCCGCGCCACCCTCCTGCCCTACATCGAACCGAAGGGCCGGTGCGTTAGTTCGTCCTCTCCGGGCGGAATGCGGAGAGCGCCGGAAGGCCCCGTCCGGACTCGTCGAACATCGAGAGGTTGGCGTAGGGGTTTCCGCCACCCTCCGGAAGCACGTCGACGAACTGACCGGTCCAGCCCGGCTCCCAGGCGACGAAGCCGATCCCGCGGTCGTCGGGAACGGATTGCAGCACGTCGCGGAGCGCATCGAAGTAGTCGGTCTGGCCGGCCGGGGTGGCCGGGAAGCGGGCCACGTCCGGGAGCTGATCGGGGTCGGTGACCATGAACTCGACCGTTCCGACCGTCGTCGGCGCAGCGAGACCCGGCAGGTACCACGGGTAGGCGGTCTCGACGACCAGTACGTCGCAGCCGAACCTGGAGGAGAGCTCGGTGACATTGTGGCGCAGTCGTTCCAGCGAGCCGTGCCAGAACGGGTAGTAGGAGAGGGCCGCAACGTCGAACGCGACGTCGTGCTCCTCCATCCGGTCGAAGAAGTGGCGGCACACGTCGGTGTTCCCGCCCTGGTCTACGTGGATGAGGACCGGCAGATCGGGGGCGGCTTCCCGCGCGCCGGCGATCCCGGCCCGTAGCAGCCGGGTGAACGGGCCCCAGCCCTCGGCGGATCCGTGCCATACCGCTCCGACCGGCCAGAGCATTCCGTGGGTCACCTCGTTGCCGATCTGGACCGCCCTGAGCGGCGTGCCCTGGGCCGCGAACGCGCCGACACAATCTCGGGTGTAGGCCTGCACCGTGTTCGCGAGGGTGGCCAGATCCTGCCCCGCCCAGGAGCGCGGGATCGTCTGGTTGTCCGGATCGGCCCAGGTGTCCGAGTAGTGCAGTGAGAGCAGGACGGCGCAGCCGACGTCCGCCGCTCGCCGGGCGAGAACGAGCGCCGTGTGGAGGTCGCTGCCGCCTGCATCCGGCCCGACCCAGACCCGGAGCCGGACGAGATCAGCGCCTCGGTCCGCGAGCAGCTGCTCGACCGGAGCGGTGCGACGGCCGTCGGAATACGAGACCCCCGCGGACTCCATGCGGAGGGTGAAGGACAGATCCGCTCCGCGGACGCCGCCGAGCCGCCGTCGGGACGCGGTTCGGTTACTACCTGTGCACGCGAGTACTGCCGCGCCGACGATCGGCAGCGTCAGAACGGTGCGTCGAGGAATCATGGAACCTCCGGCCAATTGCTGTGCAACACGGGTTCCGGCTGCATTTGCGCATTCTCCCGTCGCCTCTGAGCACGGCCCGGAACACGTCCGTGTCGGCATTGTGATGTACCTCTCGGCGGCCCACCCTGCGTAACGTTCGGTCACAACCTCCCGAGTTGCCAACCATCTCCGTGGCCATCCCCCGCGGCCAGTGTCGGTCCGGCGGCCTATCGGCCGTGCCCCCGCGGATCGTCCAGTCCGACCCCTCTGGAGGTTCCCTGTGCGTGTCCTCATCACCGGCGGCGCCGGATTTCTCGGCTCCCACCTCTGTGATCGTTTCCTCGACCGCGGGGCTGAGGTGCTTTGCGTCGACGACCTGTCGACCGGCCGGCTCCGCAACGTCGAGCACCGGATCACCGATCCACGTTTCAGTTTCGTCGAGGCCGACGTGTCGGTGCGCATCCCGGTCGACGGGCCGGTGGACGTGGTGGCCCACCTGGCTAGTCCGGCATCGCCGCCCGACTACCACCGGCGCCCGCTGGAGACCTTGGCCGTCGGTAGCCGCGGTACCGAGAACGCTCTGCAGTTCGCCGCGGCGCACGGCGCCCGCTTCCTGCTCGCCTCGACCAGCGAGGTCTACGGCGACCCACAGGTGCACCCACAGGAGGAGAGCTACTGGGGCAACGTCAACCCGATCGGCCCGCGCAGCGTCTACGACGAGGCCAAGCGCTACGCCGAGGCCCTGACCAGCGCCTACCGCCGGACCGAAGGGGTCGACACGGGCATCGTCCGGATCTTCAACACCTACGGTCCGCGGATGCGGCCGCACGACGGCCGGGTGGTCACGAGCTTCATCGCGCAGGCGCTGAACGGCGATCCACTGACGATCTACGGCGACGGCGCGCAGACCCGTAGCTTCTGCTACGTCGACGACCTGGTCCGCGGACTCGTCGCCATGGCCGACTCCGACGACCCGGGGCCGACCAACCTCGGCAATCCGGACGAGCACACGATGATCGAGCTCGCCGAGTTCGTGCTGCGGCTGACCGGCTCGTCGTCATCCGTCGAGTTCCACCCGTTGCCGCAGGACGACCCGACCCGCCGCCGCCCCTCGATCGAGCGGGCCCGTCGGACGCTCGGCTGGGCCCCCGAGATCGGCACCGAGGAGGGGCTGCGCCGGTGCGTCGAGTACTTCCGTACCCGCGCCGCGGACGAGGTCGCGGCGGCCCGGGCCGCTCTGATCGGGGGGCAGATGGATGGCGCCCCCGTCGCTCGTGTCCCGGTCACCGTCCCAGCCATGCGGGCATCCGACACCGCCGCCACGGTCTGATCCTCGTTCGGAGAATCGTGTCCCGCGCTTCCCACCGCGTTCATAGCCACGGCCCCACCCCGCATGGGCACGCGCAGGAAGGCCGCCCCGCCGTGCACCCTCGGTCCCAGCAGCCGTCGCACGTCCAGGACCCGTCGCAGGACTTGCCACGGGCCGGTCGGCACGCGGCGCCAGACGGACCGACCGACCGGATTCAGCTGGCGGCCGACGCCACGACGGTGGTGTTCCCGGTCGTCGAGCCGTCGGTCACCGCGTTGCCGCCGGTCAGACCACGGTCGCCGGGACGCGGGGGGCGGTGGCAGGAAGGCTCACACCACGACGGTGCCGCCGACAGTGGACGGGACCGGGTACCGGGGCGGGCCGGTGGCGGGACCTCTTTGGTCGAGAGGCCCGTGCCGCCGCGGCCCCTCGTGGATCCGCGGAACCCGCTGCCAGAGCAGATCATCGACCTCTCCGACGGCATGGTCGCTGCGGTTGCGCCGTCCGGCCCAGTCCTGGACTCCACCGCACGGCGGCGCCGGCGGATCCGGGCGTCGACGTTCGAGTGGGCACTGCCGCTGCACTCGCGGATCGCCGTCGCGGTCCTGTCCGGACTGTGGCTGACCGCCCTGGTCGGGTTCTGGATCTGGCTGCTGCAGCCTGTGCATCGCACCAGTTCGGTGGGCCTGCTCCTCAACGGCGTGATCCTGCTCTACCTGTCGGTCATGCCGATCTACTTCATGGTCGGGGTGAATCGGCTCAAGCGGGTCGCCCGCTCGGTCCGGCCACCGGACCTGCGCATCGCATTCGTCGTCACCCGTGCGCCGTCCGAGCCGTGGAACGTCGCGCGGAGGACGTTGGAAGCGATGCTCGGCCAGGACTTCCGGGCCCCGTACGACGTGTGGATCTGCGACGAGCGGACGACCGATGAGATCCGCGCGTGGTGTGCACTCCACGACGTCCAGCTGTCCACCCGGGAGGGGGTCGAGGAGTATCACCGCGACACCTGGCCGCGGCGCACCCGCTGCAAGGAGGGCAATCTCGCGTACTTTTACGACCACTGGGGCTACCGAGACTACGACGTGGTCGTCCAGTTGGACTGCGATCATGTCCCCGGCTCACGGTATCTGTACGAGATGGTGCGCCCGTTCGCCGACCCGTCGATCGGCTACGTCGCGGCACCGAGCGTGTGTGACGCGAACGGTGACGAGTCGTGGTCGGCGCGGGGGCGGTTGCACCGTGAGGCGACATTCCACGGACCGGCGCAGCTCGGGCACAGTGCCGGGCTCGCCCCGGTCTGCATCGGCTCGCACTACGCGGTGCGAACCCGGGCGGTCCGCGACATCGGCGGCATCGGCCCCGAGCTCGCGGAGGACTTCTCGACGAGCTTTCTGCTGAACTCGGCGGGCTGGCAGGGCGCGTTCGCGATCGATGCCGACGCCCATGGTGACGGACCACCGACGTTCGCTGCGATGCTGGTCCAAGAGTTCCAGTGGTCGCGCAGCCTCACCACGGTTCTGCTCGGTCTCGTGCCCCGGCACCTCCCGCGGTTGCCGTGGACGCTGCGACTCCGGTTCCTGTATGCGCTGGCCTACTACGTGCTGCTGGCGGTGACCACGGTCGGTGGGCTGCTGCTGGCGCCCATCGCTGCCGTCACCGGCGAACCGTGGATCGCGGTCAACTATCTCGACTTCATCGCCCTGTGGTGGTCTGTGGCGTTGATGGTCCTGCTGATCACGCTGGTGCTGCGGCGACACGGTCTGCTCCGACCGCCGGATTCGCCGATCATCAGCTGGGAGAACTACTTGTACTGCCTGACCCGCTGGCCCCTGATCGCGTGGGGGGTGAGCGCGGCTCTGGTGCAGGCGGTCCGGCCGCGACAGGTCACCTTCAAGGTCACGCCGAAAGGTCGGGGCGGCCTTGAGCCGCTGCCCCTGCGGCTGATGTTGCCTCACAATCTCGTCGTGTTGCTGCTCTCCGGAGCGGCTCTGTATGCCGAGGCGTTCACCAACGCGGCCGGTTACGTGTTTCTCTGCCTGGTCGGCGCGTCGATGTACACGCTGGTCGGACTCGCCGTCCCGCTGCTGCACGCTCGCGAGACCGCCCGCGGAGGAGACAGCAGCTTCCCGACCGCGCTGCTCCGTACCGTGGCCGTGCCGCTCACCACCGGCTTGCTGGTAGCAGTGCCCACCGTGCTCGCCGTCATCGCGTTCCCCGACTACGTCGGGTCCGTCTTCGGCGAAGGCTGGCTGCGGATCCTCATCGCGGACGGCCTGATCGGTCGCCTGCTCGGCCTCCAGGAGTTCTGATGCCCCATACCGTCCTCGTCACAGGCGGAGCCGGCTTCATCGGTAGCCACACCGTGGTCGAGCTGCTCGACCACGGTCACGAGGTGATCGTGCTCGACGACCACTCGAACAGCTCCCCGTACGCCCTCGACGCCGTCACGAAGCTCGCCGGACGGCCGCTGGCCGCCGTGTACCGGGCCGACCTGCGCGACCGCGGGGCACTGGACGCGATATTCACCTCGCACGACATCGACTCGGTGATCCACTTCGCGGCGAAGAAGGCAGTCGGTGAGTCGGGCCGGATCCCGCTGGAGTACTACGACATCAACGTCGGCGGCACCATCACCCTGTTGCGCACGATGCACGACCACGGCGTGCACCGGCTGGTGTTCTCGTCGTCCTGCTCGATCTACGGCGACACCACCACGGTGCCATTGGCGGAGGACGAGCCGGCCGGGCCGACGAACCCGTACGCGCGCACGAAACACCTGTGCGAGCAGCTCCTCGCCGACACCTGTGCCCGTCACGGGGAGCTGTCGGTGATCGCGCTGCGGTACTTCAACCCGATCGGCGCACACCCGAGCGGTCTGCTGGGGGAGGACCCGACCGGGGTGCCCAACAACGTCCTGCCCTACATGGCGCAGGTCGCCGTCGGACGGCTCACTGAGCTGCCGGTGTTCGGCGCCGACTACGCCACCCCGGACGGGACGTGCGTCCGCGACTACATCCACGTCGTCGATGTCGCCGACGGTCACCGGGTCGCGCTCGACCACCTCGACGAACCCGGCCTGAGCGTGTTCAACCTGGGGACCGGCAGCGGCGCGTCGGTACGTGAGCTGCTCGCCGAGTTCTCCCGGGCTGTCGGCCGGGAGATCCCACACCGCGTCGAGAGCCGTCGTGCCGGCGACGTGCCGGTGCTGATCGCGGACCCGTCGAGGGTCGCCACCGCGTGGGGCTGGCGCACCACCCGTGATCTTCGACAGATGTGCGCCGACGCCTGGCGCTTCCAGCAGTCCCACCCGCGGGGCTACCAGCCCCTCTGACCGTCCCCCGGCAGTATCGGAGAAGGAGTCCACAGTGCGCATCACCGTCATCGGCACCGGCTACCTCGGTGCCGTGCACGCCGCCTGTATGGCCGACCTCGGGCACGAGGTGCTCGGCGTCGACGTCGACTGGACGAAGATCGACGCGCTGTCGGCCGGGCGTCCGCCGTTCCACGAGCCCGGCCTGGATCAGGTCCTGGCCAGGACCGTCGAGTCGGGACGGCTGCGGTTCGGCACGTCTCTCCAGGAGGCGGCCGAGTTCGGCGACGTGCACTTCGTGTGCGTCGGCACCCCGCAGAAGGCCGGGTCCAACGCGGCCGACCTGCGCCACGTCGAAGCCGCCGTCGGTGGACTGGCCCCGCACCTGACTCGGCCCGCACTCGTCGTCGGGAAGTCGACCGTCCCGGTGGGCACGGCGGCGGGGCTCGCGGCGGTGCTGCGCGACGCAGGATCGCCGGCCGAGCTGGCGTGGAACCCGGAGTTCCTGCGCGAGGGTTTCGCGGTGAACGACACGCTGCATCCGGACCGCCTGGTCGTCGGGGTGACGTCGACCGGGGCCGAGGAGATCCTGCGCGAGGTGTATGCACCGATCCTGGACTCGGGCGACACCCCGTGGATCAGTACCGACCTGGCCACGGCCGAGCTGGTCAAGGTGTCGGCGAACGCGTTCCTCGCCACGAAGATCTCGTTCATCAACGCGATCGCCGACGTCTGTGACGCCGCAGGCGCGGACGTCACCACGCTGGCGACGGCGATCGGACACGACGCGCGCATCGGATCGCGCTTCCTGTCTGCCGGGCTCGGTTTCGGCGGCGGCTGCCTGCCCAAGGACATCCGGGCCTTCATGGCCAGGGCGGGCGAGCTCGGCGTGCCCGACGCGCTGGCCTTCCTGCGCGAGGTCGACGAGATCAACATGGGGCGTCGACGGCGGACCGTGGAGCTGGCCCGCGGACTGGTCGGCGGGTCGTTCCTCGGGCGGTCGGTGGCGGTGCTGGGCGCGGCGTTCAAGCCGGACAGCGACGACGTGCGGGACTCGCCGGCGCTGAACGTCGCGGCGACCATCCAGCTGCAGGGCGGTCAGGTCCGGGTACACGACCCGGTGGCGATGGACAACGCGCGCGCACAGTTCCCGACCCTGGACTACGCCCCTGACATCAGGAAGGCGTGCGAGCACGCGGACGTGGTGCTGCACCTCACCGAGTGGCGCGACTACGTGGAGCTGGACCCGGAGTGGCTCGGTTCGCTCGTCGGTGCCCGCCGGATGGTCGACGGGCGCAACGTGCTGCCGCTGCCCGCATGGCGGGCGGCCGGATGGGATGTCCGGTCCTTGGGACGCTCGGCCCCGGCCTGATCGGGCCGGGGCCGGACCGACGCCGCTGCGGTGCGGGCGCGTGCCCGACGATCGTCCGCCGCGGCGGCGGCCCGGTCGGTCAGGCCCAGGTCTTCCAGGGCGCCTCGCCGGCCGACCACAGGCCGTTGAGGAACTCGAAGTCCTTGAAGGTGTCCATCGCGCACCAGAAGTCCTCGTGCTGGTGGACGCCGAGCTGGCCGTCGCGGGCGAGCCGCTGCAGCGGGGCGTGCTCGAGCCACACGTCGTCGTCGCCGGGCTCGCCGAGGTAGGTGTCGAGGAACTCGCGCTTGAAGGCGAAGAAGCCGCCGGAGACGAACCCGGTGACCTGGGTGGGCTTCTCGTTGAACTCGACGACCTGGTTGCCGTCGACGTGCATCTCGCCGAACTTCGAGGTCGGGTGCACGCCGGTGACGGTGCCGATCCGGCCGGACTCCTCGTGCTCCTTGGCCAGGGCGTTGATGTCGACGGTGGCGACGCCGTCGCCGTAGGTCAGGAAGAAGTTGTCGGTGTCGACGTACTGCGCGATCTTCCGGATCCGGGAGCCGGTCGCGGCCTCCAGGCCGGTCTCGGCGAAGGTGATCTCCCAGTCCTCGTCGACGCCGTTGTGGAAGTCGATCCGGTGCTTCTCGGACATGGAGAGCGTGAAGTCCGCGGAGCGGGCGCGGTAGTCGAGGAAGTACTCCTTGATCGCCCAGCTCTTGTAGCCCAGGCACAGGATGAAGCGGCGGTAGCCGGCCTCCCGGTAGATCTTCATGATGTGCCAGACGATCGGGCGACCACCGATCTCGACCATCGCCTTCGGGAGGCTCTCGCTCGCCTCCCGGATGCGCGTGCCCTTGCCTCCGCAGAGGATGACGACGGGGGTCTCGGGGTTCATGCGGTCCTCTCGATCTACGGGGAGCGTGGTGGGGCGGCTACGTCGCTAGTGGTTCAACCGCTCACCACTACCGCATTGTTATCCCACACCGACCGAGAAACAGGTCACAGCGGACCCTTCCGGGCACGGTTTGCGCAGGGATGATCACGAAGCGTCATGCCTGTCGGGGTCGTCCGGTTCGGCGGTGCTCCCGGTGCCACGGCGGGCCGCGCGCTCGACGTGCCGGCGGTGGTCGAGCACGAGGAACCGCATCGCGGCCGCGGTCCACGGCTGTGCGGCGGCTTCGCAGCTCGCGCACGCCGTGGCGCAGAGCGGGCCGGCCGGGGTCTCGCGAAGGACGACGGACCGTGGCCGGTCGCCGTCGCCGCAGAACTCGCACCAGCGCCCGACGGCCGGGCAGGCCGGCGTGAGGCGGTCGGGCGCAGCGCCTCCGATGGACATGTGTCAAATCGTGTCACGACATGCCAGGTGTCAGGCAACATGCTGTTGAAATGCTCGGACGTGTGGGAAGCTGGCGTGTCGTTTCATGTCGATAGGGGCGGGTGGCTATGCGGAAGGTTCTTGCGCAAGGCGGATGCGTCGACGGTGACTGTCCGGCATTCTGGATCGACGACGAGACCGGCACCGTGACCGTCCGCGGTTTCGAGCCGGGATCGAATACCCGTGAGCGGGACGTCACGATCCCCGTCGAGGTCTGGGATCGCCTCGTCGCGCAGCTGCCGCGGTGAGTCCGCTGGATCCCGGGCCGTACTACGACGGCTTCCGGCGCAGCGCCTTCCGGCTGGAGACCCGGCAGTCCTATGCCGTCGACGCCGAGGACGCGTCGCTGGCCGCCTTCCGCGCCGGGACCGCGCGTCCGGAACGGAGCGTGCGGACGTCGCCGTGGCTGGCCAGGATCGCCACGGACACCGTGTCGGGCAAGGACTGGTCCAGGGTCCGGCTGGTGGAGCGGCCGCTGACCGAGTACACCCGCTGGGAACTGCTCAGCTATGTGGAGTCGCAGGCGGCGGGGGAGCGGATCCTGCTCGCCGCGGCCGGCGCGGTCCCGGGGGCCGGGGGTGACTTCTGGCTGTTCGACGCCGACACCGCCGAGCCCAGTGGGTTCCGCACGCACTACGACGCCGGCGGGCGTGTCGCCGTCCGCGAACCCGTCGACGATCCGGACGAGCTACGTATGCTGCGTCGGACCCGGGACCGCGCGGTGGCCGCGGCCGTCCCGCTGAACGAGTTCCTGGCCCGTGAGGATGAGGTGACCCGCCCGCGTGGTCGACGAGAGCCCGACCCGTAACCGGCTCCGCAGCGAGCTGATCCGGGTCCGCGATCTGGCCGGCATCTCGGCGCGCGGGATGGCGCGGACGCTCGGCCTGAACCGCGGCGTCGTCCAGCGTTTCGACACCGGCCGCGGGATGCTCCCGCTCGACCGGATCGAGGCGTGGCTCGACGCCTGCGCGATCGATGGCGCGGAGCGGGAGCGCATCCTCGGTCTCGCCGAGCGCGCGACCGGCGAGACCCGGCCGTGGCGCGAGCTGCTGGAGCGGACCGGGCACCTGCAGGCGGACGTCCGCGAGCGGGAGGCCGAGGCACTCGCCGTCGTGTCGTTCCAGCCCACTGTTTGGCCCGGCCTGCTGCAGGCACCGGAGTACGCGCGGCTGGTGCTCTCCGCCGGGCACACCACCGACGTCGACGGCGCGGTCGCCGCCCGGATCGCCCGCCAGCAGGTGCTCTTCGAAGGCACGACACGCTTCAGCTGGGTGCTGACCGAGCACGTGCTGCGTGCCGACCTGGGGCGACCGGACGTACTGGCCGCGCAGCTCGACCGGGCCAGGTCGCTGGCCCGGCTCGACACCGTCTCGATCGCCGTGCTGCCGGACGAGGCCCCGCTGCTGCCCTGGCACAACTTCCTGATCTGGACGCCGGTGGACGGCGCCCCGTACGTCACCACCGAGCTGGTGCACGGGACGCAGGAGGTGCACGCCCGGGAGGACGTCGCCGAGTACCGGGCGCTGTGGGAGAAGCTCGAACGGCACGCGCGGCCGTTCAGCTGAGGAGGATGGCTCAGTCCCCGGTCACGATCCGGCGCACGGTGTTGCGGTGGTATCCGGTGAGTTCGGCCAGCTCGACCTGGGAGACGCCCGCCGCGGCAGCATCACGGATCGCGCTCCGCAGGACCGCTTCCGCGGCATCGAGGTCGTCCTTCGCCCGTTCCCGTTCGCGCACGGCTGCGTCCAGGCGCGTGCGTGCTGGGCCGGTGTCCACCGACGGACTCTGACACTGCACTATCAGAGTGCAGTATATCCGAGAGCTACTGCACACCTATAGTGCATACTGGTCGTGTGAACGTCTACGCGGTCCACACGGCCAAGCCGGACTCGGTGAGCGCCGTCGAGGTCGTCTTCACGTCGGAGCAGGAAGCGCGTGCCTTCGCGGCCGATCGCTCGACCGACGACCGGGTCCTGTCGGCCTCGGTGACGTCGTACGTCGTCGGGCTGCTCGGCAGCCGGCGTCCGGTGTGCTGGTTCCGGGAGGGGGAGGAGCAGTCGGTGCGCTTCGATCGGCCGGACATGTTCGGGACGTGAGCGCCGGCCGCAACGCCCGTAGATGGAGCGCTTTCCAACCTGAACTCAGCCGGGTCTGGGTCAGCACTATTACCGCCTGGACCAGAGCGGTGGCCCGACTTGAGCTGAAGTGACCCCCGTCAGCCGGACACCTCGGTCTGTGTCGTGATCTGCTGCTCGTAGGCGGC
>NZ_BAAAJK010000043.1:0-24850 GCF_039526905.1 Pseudonocardia kongjuensis
GCGGCACCGGCGCTGCCGCGGCGGGCGGCACGGCCGCGACGGTCCCCGGCCGCGCGGGGGAGGCCGCGGTACCCGCACCCGTCGCGGGAGCGCCGTTCGCGGTCGCCGGGGCGCCCGCAGCGGTCCGTGCGGCGACGGTGGCGTCCGCGCCGGCGGGGGCCGCGACACCGGCGATCCCGGCTGTCCCGGCGGCCGGGACCTCCGGGGGCGGCACCGGCGACGGCGCGGGCGCCGAGGTGCTCGGCAGCGTCGGGGCGGCGCTGAGCTCGCCGAGCGTCGGCGACGACGACGGCCAGAACAGCAGCGCCCCGGCGAGCGCCACGGTGCCGGCGAGGCCGCCGGCCCCGATCAGCACCCGCTGCCGGGTCAGCACGCGGCTCGCGGGCCGGCCCACCGGATCGCGGGTGACCAGGGTGTCCAGGGTGCCCGGCGGCTCGGCGGGAGCCTCCGGGGTGGCCGCGCGGGCGGGCGACGGGACCGTCGACAGGGCGGCCGACAGGGCGGTCGGCCGGGCTCCTGCACGGTCCGCGGGGTCCGCCGCGCGGTGCCGGGCGGCGCGGACGTCCGGCTCGGCGTCCGGGTCGCGCTGCGCGGGGACGGCGGGCAGCGGGCCGGTCGCCGGATCGAGCAGCCCGATCGCCGAGCCGATGCGCTCCGGGCGGACCCGGCCGGGCCGGCGCCGCTCGCCCGCACGCTGTGCGGGGACCACGGTCCGCGGCGCCGGGCCGCGCGGGCCCGGCACCGCCGCCGGGGCGGGGACGGTGGAGTCCGGTGCGGCACCGGCCGGGGTGCCACCCGGGCCGGTGCGGCCGGACGCGGCCGGGACCGGGGCGATCCAGGTGCCCGGCCAGGACGTCCCGGCACCGGGGGCGACCGCGAGCGCGGCCCCCCGGGCGGCGTCGTGCACCGGATCGGCGGTGACGGCCACCGGCCTGCCCAGGCGGGCCGAGAGCAGCTGGACCGTGACCGGGGTCCGTGCGGCGCCGCCGGCGAGCAGCACCTCGGCGTCCGGCGCGGACCCGACGACGTCGGCCAGCAGATCGGCGACCGGCTCCAGGACCGGGGCGGCGAGCTCGTCGAGGTCGGAACGGTGGATGCGGACCGTGGTGCGGATCCCCGGGAGATCGACCGGGACCGCGGCGACCGTGTCCCGGGAGAGCAGCTCCTTGGCCGCCCGGCAGTCGTCGCGCAGCACGGTGAGCGCGGCCAGCACCCGGGGGTCGTCGACGTCGAGCGCGTCGAACGCGGCGGCCAGCCCGGGGGTCGCGCCGCGGACGAAGCCGAACACGGCGTCGTCGACGTCGGCGCCGCCGGCGGCGCAGGCGACCGTGCGGCCGAGGATCTCCGGCAGCACGCCGGGCGCGGCCGGGGCGAGCAGCGTCGCGGTGCTCCCGTTCCCCCCGAGATCGACGACGGCGAGCGGCCGGCCGCCCGGGACGTCGGTGCCACCGGTCGCCGCACCGCGAGCGGTGTCACCGGTCGCCGCACCGCGGGCGGTGTCGCCGGTCGCCGCACCGCGGGCGGTGCGCCAGGCGAGCGCGACGGCCTGCGGCGCGGCGACCAGCGAGACGGTCAGCCCGCGGCGGCCGAGCGCGGCGGCCAGCAGGTCCCGCTTGTGCCGGCCCCAGGACACCGGGTGGGTGACGCCGATCCGGGACGGCGGGCCGCCGTGCCGGGCGGTCATCTCGTCGACGACGACGCGGACCAGGCGGGCGCAGAGATCCTCGGCCAGGTACGGGATCCCGCCCAGCGAGAGCGGGGTGGGGTCGCCGACCCGGTTCAGGAAGCCGCGCGCGACGCGGTCCGGCTCGGCCGGTGCGCGCCGCCGGGCGGCGGCACCACAGAGCAGGTCACCGGCGGGGGTGGCGACGAGCAGGGCGGGCAGCGAGATCCCGGCGGGCCGCACCGGCTCGCCCGTCGCAGTACGCACCGCCACAGCGGTCACCGCGGTCGCACCCAGGTCGATCCCGAGCAGGTAGGACATGCTCCGTCCCCTCGTCGGCAGCAGGTCCCCCGACTCGCCGCGCCCGTGGGCCCGCCACCAGTGGTGACGGAGCCCCTCCAGAGAGCCATCGATCCCCGGGCGTCCGGCGTTAGCCCGTGCGGCGCAGTGATTCGCGGGGGACCCGCTTCAGGGGTGCGATCCCCTAACGCCCCCTATCGGGACCCGGAGCGATCCCCGATGGCCCCGACCGGCGCCGCCCCTAGCTTTCGTTCTCAACACCGGCCGACCACCCCGAGCCGGTCACCCCAACACCGACACACGGGAGTCTCCGATGGCGAGCGAGAAGCTGACCCTCATCGAGTTCATCAAGATCCTGCTCGGGAGCGGCTCCGAGAGCATCCAGATGCAGGACTACTTCGCGAAGAACCCGGTCGCCGCGCTCGAGGAGCACGGCCTCGGCCACCTGACCGTCGAGGACGTCCGCGACGCGATCGTCATCGCCCAGGACAACGACACCGTCTCCTTCGACCGCAACTACGACACCGGCGTCGACTGGGCCGGCACCGGCCGCGGCGGCTGGGACGGCGGCGGCAAGGAGGGTGGCCACGCGGCCGCCGTGCACGAGAAGGTGCACGTCAAGGACAACTTCTACGAGTACAACATCGACGACCGCGACACCATCGTCGACAACTCGATCAACCAGAACGTCGACACCGGCGGCGGCAACTTCCGCCAGGACATCGAGACCAACTCGGTCACCGCGTCCGGCGACGGCGCCGTGGCGGCCGGCCGGGACATCGAGGACTCGGTCATCACCACCGGCAACGGCAACATCGTCGGCGACGGCAACAACGTGGTGCAGGGCGACGGCAACACCACCGCCTTCGGGACCGGCAACGCCACCAGCGTCGGCGACATCAAGGCCGACAACGGCTCCGCGGTCTCCATCGGCGGCAGCGCCTCCGGCTCGAACGACACCACCGGCTCGTTCAACGAGACCACCACGACGAACACCGTCGAGACGACGTTCGAGGACTCGTTCAACGTGGACGCCAGCCAGGACAACGACACGTCGTTCACCGACAACAGCACCACCGAGAACCACGTCGGCTCGCACAACACCGTCGACGTGAACGCCGACATCCTCTGACGGTCAGCCCGCTGACCCGGTCACCGGGCCGGGCCCCGACCCCGGCCCGGTGACCACCCCTCCCACCACCACACACCTTCCGTCGCCGCCCGAGCGCGACGGCACCACACGAGGAGAACGCCATGTCCGCCGAGAAGTCGCTGATCCAGTTCATCCTGGACCTGCTGCGGGACCCGAAGCTGCTGGCCGAGTTCAAGGACGACCCGCAGGGCCTGCTGGCCTCCTGCGGCCTGTCCGAGGTCAGCGCCGAGGACGTGCACGACGCGATCGTCCTGTCCCAGGACAACGACGACGTCTCGTTCGACCGGAACTACAGCACCGGCGCCAACCACGGTGGCGGCCACTCCACCCCGCCGCCGCCGGTCGAGCACCCGAAGCCGGGCGAGGACCCGATCAAGTACCTCGACAAGTACGTGACGAACAACCACTACACGTACAACATCGACGACCGCGACACCATCGTCGACAACTCGATCAACCAGAACATCGACACCGGCGGCGGCAACTTCAACCAGAGCATCGAGACCAACTCGGTCGTCGCGTCCGGCGACGGCGCGGTGGCGGCCGGCCGGGACATCGAGGACTCGGTCATCACCACCGGCGACGACAACATCGTCGGCGACGGCAACGACGTGGTGAAGGGCGACGACAACACCACCGCCTTCGGCTCGGGCAACGCCACCAAGGTCGGCGACATCTCCGCCGACGACGGCTCCGCGGTCGCGGTCGGCGGCAGCGCCTCCGGCTCGAACGACACCAACGGCTCGTTCAACGAGACCACCACGACGAACACCACGACGACCGAGTTCACGGACTCGTTCAACGTGGACGCCAGCCAGGACAACGACACCACCATCACCGACGACAGCACCACCGAGAACCACCTGCTGTCGCACAACGACGTCTCCGCCGACATCAACGTCGGCTGAGAGACAGTCCCGGTCGGCTGAGACAGTCCCGGTCGGCTGAGAGACAGTCCCGGTCGGCTAAGGGATAGCATCTCGCTGCTGCCGCCGGCGGCAGCGCGCTGGACCGCACGGCCCATCGGCCCCGGTCACCCACCCGTGGGTGACCGGGGCCGATGACGTTCGTGTATCCATGACAAGAACGTGGCGAGCGGCGGCCGGAACCGCTCCGGGGCGATGGGGGCGTCGGCAGGTGGCGGTACCGGAAGCGGTGGGACTGGTCGACCTCGCCCTCAAGGCCGTCGCCGCCTACGACCGCCCGGACCTGGCCTCGCGGCTCAAGCAGACCAAGGCCCGGCTGAGCGACCCGAACGTGCGGGTGCTGGTCGTCGGCGAGTTCAAGCAGGGCAAGAGCCAGCTGGTGAACGCGCTGGTCAACGCCACCGTCTGCCCGGTCGACGACGACATCGCCACCGCCGTGCCGACCCTGGTCCGGTACGGCGAGGAGACGACGGTGACCCTCGTCCGCGAGCACGACGGCGGCGAGCGCTCCGAACGCACCCCGGTCCCGCTCGAGCAGCTCGCCGAGTACGTCTCGGAAGGGGGAAATCCGGGCAACCGGGCAGGTCTCACGCGCGCCGAGGTGACCCTTCCTCGCAAACTGCTGCAGAGTGGCCTCGTGCTGGTGGACACACCCGGTGTGGGCGGCCTCGGATCGGCGCACGGCGCCGCGACGATGTCGGCGCTGCCGACCGCCGACGCCGTGCTGCTCGTCTCCGACGCCAGCCAGGAGTACACCGCGCCGGAGATCGACTTCCTGCAGGCGGCGCGCAAGCTCTGTCCGAACGTCGGCTGCGTCGTCACCAAGACCGATCTCTACCCGCACTGGCGGCGGATCGTGGAGCTCGACGAGGGCCACCTCCGGAACGCCCGGATCGAGGCCGATCTGCTGCCCGTGTCGTCCGCGCTGCGGCTGCACGCGGCCCGCACCCAGGATCTCGACCTGATCACCGAGTCCGGGTTCCAGGCGCTGGTCGGGTTCCTGCTGCGCAAGGTCGTCGCCCGCGCCGACGACCTGGACCGCAAGTCCACCAGCCAGGACGTGCTCGTCACCTGCCAGGCCCTCGAGTCGAAGATGCGCGCCGAGCTGATGTCGCAGAACGACCCGGAGCGGGCCGGCGCGCTGGCCAAGGAGCTGGAGGCCGCCCGGGCCCGGGTGGAGGCGCTGCGGCAGCGTTCGGCGCGCTGGCAGACCACGCTGAACGACGGCGTCGCCGATCTCATCGCCGACATCGACTACGACCTGCGGGACCGGCTCCGCGCGGTCTCCCGGGACGCCGAGCAGCTGCTCGACGACGCCGACCCGAAGGACATCTGGGAACAGTTCGCCGAGTGGTTCCACAAGCAGGTCTCGCACGCCGTCGCGCAGAACTTCGTGTGGACCACCGAGCGGGCCCGTTGGCTGGCCGAGCAGGTCGCCGAGCACTTCGCCGAGGACGTCGACGTCCAGCTGCCCGAGTTGCGGATCTCCGGCGGCGCGGTGGCCGGCAAGGTGGACGCGCTGGAGATGCCGGTCGGCGAGCAGTTCGGCGTCGGCCAGAAGCTGTTCGTCGGGCTCCGCGGCGGTTACGGCGGCCTGCTGATGGTCGGCCTCGCCTCCACCGTCGCCGGGATCGGCCTGCTCAATCCGCTGTCGATCGGCGCCGGCCTGCTGTTCGGCGCGAAGACCGTCAAGGACGAGAAGAAGCGGCTCGTGCAGCGCCGCCAGGCCGACGCGAAGAACGCCGTCCGCCGGCACGTCGACGAGGCGACCTTCCAGGTCGGCAAGGACTCGCGGGACAACCTGCGGCAGATCCAGCGGGAGCTGCGCGACCACTTCACCGTGCTCGCCGAGGACCTCTCGGAGTCGCTGAAGGAGTCGATGTCGGCGGCCCAGACCGCGCTCAAGGACGACGCGACCCGGCAGCAGCGGGTCGCCGACCTGGAGGCCGAGCTGGAACGGGTCGGCGGGCTCGCCGACCGGGCCCGGAAACTGGCCGCGGCGGTGGAGTCGTGACCACCCTCACCGACCAGGTCCGCGGGCTGCTGCGGCGCACGCTCGACGCCTACGGCGACTCGCCGCAGGCGGCGACCTGGCTGCGCCACCACCTGGAGCGGTTCGACGAGCCGTTGCGCGTCGCGATCGCCGGGAAGGTCAAGGCGGGCAAGTCGACGCTGCTCAACGCGCTGGTCGGGGAGCGGATCGCCCCCACCGACGCCGGCGAGTGCACCCGGATCGTCACCTGGTACGCCGACGCGCCCGCCCCCGGCGTCCGGATGCGGCTGCGCGATCCCGGGCAGCCGGAACGGCCGCTGACCCTGACCCGGCGGGACGGCGCCCTGCGGATCGACCTGCAGGGGGCCCCGGTCGAGCAGGTCGACCGGCTGATCGTGGACTGGCCGTCGCAGCACCTGCGGCGCACCAACCTGATCGACACCCCCGGCATCGCGTCGCTGTCCGCCGACACCTCGGCCCGGGCCGGGGAGTTCCTCACCCCGGAGGACGCGCCGTCGCCCGCCGACGCCGTCGTCTACCTGATGCGCCACCTGCACGCCGGCGACGTGCGGTTCCTGGAGTCCTTCCACGACCGCGGCGTCGCCCGCGCGACCCCGGTCAACACGATCGCGGTGCTGTCGCGGGCCGACGAGATCGGCGTCGGCCGGCTGGACGCGCTCACCTCGGCCCGCCGGATCGCCCGCCGCTACCGGGGCGACGACAAGCTGCGCGGGCTGTGCCAGACCGTCGTCGCGGTGGCCGGGCTGCTCGCCGAGTCCGCCCGCACGATGCGCCAGGACGAGTTCGTCGCACTCTCCGAGCTGGCCGCGCTGCCCCGCGCCGACGTCGAGGCGCTGCTGCTCTCGGCGGACCGGTTCGGCCGCACCGAGCTCGACCGGCCGGACGCCGGCACCCGGGTCCGGCTGCTGGAGCGGTTCGGCCTGTTCGGGGTCCGCCTGGCCAGCACCCTGATCCGGCAGGGCACCACGGACCCGACCGCACTCGCCGACGACCTGGTCCGCCGGTCCGGGCTGGACGAGCTGCGCCGGGTGCTCGACACCCAGTTCTCCGAGCGCCGGGACCTGCTCAAGTCGCGGTCCGCGCTGCTCGCGGTGGACCTCGTGCTCACCCGGGAGCCGCGGCCGGCGACCCTCGCGCTGCGCACCGAGGTGGAGCGGATCCTGGCCGGGGCGCACGAGTTCGTCGAGCTGCGCGCGCTGTCCGACCTGCGCGCCGGGAAGATCGTCTTCCCGCCGGACGCGCTGACCGACGCCGAGCGGCTGCTCGGCGGCGACGGCGGCTCCGCCCTCGCCCGGCTCGGCCTGGACGACGGCGCCGGCCCGCGCGAGGTGCACGACGCCGCGGTCGACGCGCTGCGCCGCTGGCGGCGCCGCGCCGAGAGCCCGCTAACCGGCCGGGCGTCGGCCGAGGCCGCGCGGATCGTGGTGCGCAGCTGCGAGGGGCTGCTCGCGGCGCCGGTGTCGCACTAGCCGGATCCGGGGCCACCCCGCCGGCAGCACCCCTCCACGACGGCCCTATACCCGGCGCGCGCCCGCGCCCCGTCCGCCGAGATGCGCCACAGCGCGAGAAGTCGATCTCTGCACGACACTGCTGCGCATCTCGGCGGTGTGCTCCACCCGGAACGCCGCCTCAGCCGCGCTCGTCGAGGATCCGGCGGAGCTCGTCGAGCAGCTCGCTGCGTCCGCCGACGCCGAGCCGCTGCCGGATCCGGGCGACGTGGTGCTCGACGGTCTTGGCCGAGATGAACAGGGCCTCGCCGATCTCCTTGTGGGTGCGGCCCTGCACGACCAGCTCGGCGACCTCCAGCTCCCGGTCGGAGAGCAGCGAGGGGGGCGGCTCGACCCGGGCGGCGCCGCCCGCCGTGGCGGCCCGGGCCTGGTCGTGGGCCGCGCCGCGGGTCCCGGATCCGGTCCGATCCGGCACGGCGCCACCGCCGGGCCCGACGGCGGCCCGATCGGGCGCTGCCGGGGCGCCGGATCCCGCGCCGTTCCACGGGGCGTCCGAGCCGGCGGCACCCGATGCCGGCGCCGCCGATCTGCCGCCGCCCGGCCCGGTGCCGTCCCGCCTTGGGCCACCCGGAGCAGCGCCACCCGGAGCAGCGCCGCCCGGGGCGGTGCCGCCCGGCGCGGTGCCGTCGCGTGCCGGGTGCCCCGGGGCGGTGCCGACCGGGCCCGTGCCCTGCGGCCCGGTTCCGGTCCCGGATCCGGGGCCGCCGGCCGCCGGTCCGCCGGGCGCGGTCCCGGCCGGTCCCCGCGCACCGGACCGGCCCGCCGCATCCGCGCCCCCGGCCTGCGCCGACCGCGCCTCGGCCCCGGCGACCTGCAGGGCCCTGGCACAGGCCAGCAGCGCGGAGACCGCGCGCCGGTCGTCGGTGCGCAGCGCGGCCTGCCCGGCGAGCCGGCCACCGTCGAACGACAGGCCGACCGCGTGCAGCCCGCGCGCCGCCGCCTCGACCGCCTCGGGATCGACCCGGCCCTCGATCACGCCGACCCAGTGCGGCGCGGCGGCTGCCATCGCCTGCGCGAACCGGCTGCCGCAGGCGGCACGCTCCAGGGCCGCGGTCTGCTCCCGGGCCGCGTCGGCGTCGTCGACCAGGATCGCGGCCTGCAGCTGCGCCCAGTGCAGCGGCGCGGCCCACAGCGCCGGACGGCCGAGCCGGTCCAGCAACGCCTCGGCCTCGTCCAGGTGCGGGCGCACCCAGCTCTCCTCGCGCAGCCGGGTCGCCGCGGTGACCAGCTCGCCGAGCGGCTGCAGCACGAACAGGTCCACCGGGTGCCGGACGATCGCCTGCCGGGCCCGGGTCCAGGCCCGCATCAGCGCGCCCAGGTCGGAGTTGCGGCGGGCGATCGCGACCTGCAGCGCGGCGGCCAGGAACTCGTCGCGCGGTTCCAGCGGGCGGCCGGCGGCGTCGGCGTCGACCGCGTCGAGCCGCTCGGCGGCCGGGCCGGTGGCGCCGCGCAGCAGCGCGATCCAGCCCAGCAGCAGCCGGTGCCGGGGCCGGGCGGGGGCGCCGCCCAGACCGGTCCGCAGCGCTCGGTCCAGCACCGACGAGGCGACGTCGAACTCGCCGGTGTGCACCGCGACGAGCGCGGCGAGCGCGGCCGGGGTGTCCGGCAGCAGCGCGGCGCCGTGCGCGCCCTCCAGCAGCCCGGCGGCGCGGGCCAGGCCGGACAGCGCCGCGGTCGGCGAGCCCTGCACCGAGTCGAGGATCCCGCGGGCGGTGAGATCGTCGGCGCCGTCGACGAGCGTCGGTGCCCGGCCGGGGACGAGCGCCCCCGCCCCGCCGATCTCGCGGGCCTCCGCCCAGGCGCCGGTGCCGATCAGCACCGGCACCGCGGCGGCCGGCAGCCGCTCCCCGGCGACCGCGGCCGTCCACCGGTACAGCTCGGCGCTGCGGACCAGCAGGCCGCGCCGGGCCAATACCGCGGCGGCCACCGACCCGGCCCGGACCGCGTCCTCCGGTTCGACGGCGTCGGTCGCCGACAGCACCGCGTCGGCGTGCCCGAGCGCACCGTCGAGGTCCCCGGCGACCAGGTGCGCCTCGGCCCGCCGGGCGGCCACGACCAGCGGGGCCGTCCCGGCCGCGACGGCCTCGGCGTAGAAGCGGACCGCGTCCGGGTGCTCGGAGCGGGCCGCCTCCGCCGCGGCCGCCCGGAACACCGCGGCGGCCCGGTCGCCGGTGGCCCCGGACCCGCGCAGCGTCCGGGCGACGGCGAGCACGCTGCCGCCGCGGTCCAGCTCGATCTCGGCCAGCGAGCGGCGCAGCTCGGTCCGGCGGGCCGGCGGGACCCGGCCGCGGACGGCGTCGCCGACCAGCGGGACGACCCGGCCGTCCGGGGTGCAGAGGCCGGCCGCGACGGCCCGCTGCACCAGCTCGTCGAGCTCGTCGATGCCGCTGCCCGCCGCGTCGGCGAGCCCGAGCAGCGGGACCAGCACCTCGCTGTCCTGCGGCGCCCCCAGCGCGGTCGCCGTCACCAGGTCGACGACCCGGCGGTCCTCGGCGTCGATCGCGTAGCCCAGCTGCTCGGCCAGCTCCGGCGGGACACCCGAGGCGCCACCGGACGCGGCCAGCAGCCGGTCGACCAGCAGCGGCGAACCCGCGGTGCGCTCCAGCACGACGCGCACGGTCTCGTCGGACGGCCGGGAACCGGTGATCCGCACCGCGCGGGCCAGCACCCCGGCCGCGTCCAGTGCGCCCAGCACCAGCGGCGGCGCGGACGCGGCGAGCGCCGCCCCGAGCCGGGCCAGCGCCCGCCCGCGCGGCCACGGCCGGAACGCGACGACCAGCCGGGCCGCCGGATCGGCCGCGAACGCGCGGAGCTCGTCGAGGACGTCGTCGGGCAGCTCGTGCGCGTCGTCGACCAGCACCACCCGGCCGGGGTCGGTGCCCGGGACGCGGTCGACCTGCGCCCCGGCCGCGGACCAGACCCGGGCCAGTTCCCGCAGCACCACCGACTTCCCCGATCCCGCCGGGCCGGTCACGGCCAGCGTGCGCGGCGCCGCCGGGTCCTCGGCGACCGCGCGGACGAGCGCGGTGGACACCGGCCCGCCGGCGAGCGGGGAGGTGGTCGGGGCGGTCGCCGTCACGTCGCTCCTCGTCGCTCCTCGTCGCTGCTCACGGGTCCCCCGAACGGGGTGTTCGAGGCTATCGGGTGCGGCCACCGGACCCCGGCCGGGCCCGGGCAGGATCACCCCTGTGGTGGACGAGGTGTGGGCGGTCGTGCTGGCCGGCGGGCGCGGGGCCCGTTACGGGCGGTTGAAGCAGCTGGAGGAGCTGGCCGGGGCCCGGCTGGTCGACCACACGGTCGCCGCCGCCCGGCGCACCTGCGACCGGGTCGCGCTGGTGCTGCCGCCCGGCCTGGCGTGGGACGGCGCGCCGGTGGACGCGCTGGCGACCGGCGGGGACCACCAGTCCGAGTCGCTGCGCGCGGGCCTGGCCGCCGTGCCGGACGACGCCGGGATCCTGGTGCTCGCCGATCCGGCCCATCCGCTCGCCGCGGACCGGATCTTCCGCGCCGTCGTCGCCGCGGTGCGCGACGGCGCGGACGGCGCGGTGCCGGTCGTCCCGCTGCTGGAGGTCGTGCAGCGGGTGGTCGACGGCGTGGTCGTCGAGACGCTGCCCAAACAGGACACCGTGCTCACCCAGTCCCCGCAGGCGTTCCGGGCGGACGTGCTGCGCGCGGCGCACGCGGACGCGCCGCGGCCGGTGGAGAACTCGGGGATGCTCGCCGCCCGCGGCCACCGGATCGTGACGGTGCCGGGGGACCCGGCGAACCTGCACGTCGCGACGGCGGAGGACCTGGCCGTCGTGCGCCGGCTGGCGGGGTGAGCCGCGACGCCGCTAGACGGCGAGCAGCTCGGTGCTGCCCAGCCCGAGGCCGTCCAGGGTGGACCTGACCTCGCCGGTGTAGACCGGGTTCATCAGCAGCACCGCGCGCGGCGGCGAGTCGAGCAGGTCCTTCGGCGCGCGGATCGGCAGGCCGAGACCACCCATGAAGCGGCCCTGCAGGCCCGGGTTGATGTCGACGACGCCGCGCACCGCACCCGGGCCGGCACCCCCGCCCTCGACGACGTTGAGGAAGGTCAGTCCCTTCGCCCCGCCGCCCCAGACGACGATCTCGTCCCCCGCGGACGCCCGCTCGCCCAGCCAGGACCGCCAGCGTCCGACCTGGTCGCCGACCCGGGCCGCGAAGTCGAGGCAGGCGGTGCGGAGCCCGTCGAGCAGCTGCGGTGCGAGGGCCGCCGGGCCGGGCGTGCCGTCCGGTCCCGCCTCGGCGACGACGTACTGGTCGGCGTAGGTGAGCCGGGTCGCCGGATCGGCGAATCCGGCGCCGAGCAGGAAGGTGCGCAGCGTCGCCGGGGTGAAGTAGGAGCAGTGCTCGTACTGCAGGTCCCAGAACGCGCCCTCGGCCAGGATCCGGCCGAGATCGGGCACCTCGGCGAGCAGCGCGCGACCGCCGCCGCGGCGGAGCCCGGCGTGCAGCTCCGCGCCGAACCCGGCCAGCGCCGGGATGTGCTCCAGGGTGTGCCGGCAGACCAGCGCGGCGGTGCCCGGCTCGACCTGGTCGCGGGCGAACTCGGCCGGGACCGCGGTGAGCCGGCCGGCGAGCTCCGGGCGGACCCGCTCCGGGACGAAGTGCGGGTCGATCCCGGTCACCCGGCCGGCGCCGGCCCGGAGCAGCTCGGCCGCGAAGTCGCCGGAACCGCAACCGACTTCGACGACGTGCGCGCCGGACAGCCCGAACCGCGCCACCCAGTCGGCGGCGATCTGCTCGGCGTAGGCGGCGAACCGGGGCGAGTGGTGCTGGGACTCCTCGTGGTCGCCGGAGTAGTCGAGCAGCTCCGGGGCGAAGTCGCGGTTGAACACGGTCCCGCAGTGCCCGCACAGCACCAGCACCTGGTCGCCGACCGACACGGCGCGGGCCGACGCCGGATCGGCCAGCACCGCCGTCCCGTGCACCGGGAGTCCGGTCACCGAGAAGAACGGCTCGGCGGCGGGGGCGTCGCACGCGGGGCAGCGGTTGAGCACCCGGCGAGACTAGTTCACCCGTTGGTGGGTGCCCCCGGGACGGCCAGGTAGTCCGAGACCCGCGGGGTGAACGACGCCAGTGCCGCCACCACGGTCAGCACCGCGGCGCCGACGCCGAGCCCGGCCAGCACGGCGGGCACCCCGGACGCGGCGGTGAACGGCGACGGCGTCCCGGGTGGGACGAGCGCCAGCAGCGCGCCGACCGCACCGGCGAGCACCAGGCCGGTGCGGGCACGGGCGCGCCCGGCCAGCATCCGGTGGGCGAGCGCCGCCGGCACCGCCAGCATGATCAGGACGAGTGCGGTGGTGGTGAGCACGCCGCTGCGCGGGGGCGTCGTCGCTGCGACCAGTACCGCGGCGACCTGCGTGGCGACGGCCGCGGCCCACCAGCCGACGGCGCGGCGCACCTGTGGCGGAGGCTCGTCCATAGCGTCGACGACGGTACCCGACAGACAGCCGTATTTCGCCCGAAACGCCCAGTCGTTACCTGCCCCGCCGGCCATCCCGCGTCAGCGGTCCAGGACGCCGGGCGGGTCCTCCGCGACCGGCACCGGCGCTCCGCCGGTGCCGAGCAGCCGCTGCCAGACCGGATGGTCGACGACGTCCGGCACGCTCTCCACCTTCCGGTACGCCGCCAGCACCTCGACCGCCCGCGCGGCGTCGCCCTCGGTCCCGGCGTGCACCGTGCGCGCGAGCTCCGGCCAGGACTCCCCGCCGAGGATGCCGTTGGCGTCGTCGGCGCGGTGCGCGGTCTGGAACGCGGTGACGGCCTCGACCGTCCGCTCGTCGTAGCGGCCGTCCGGCTTCGCGTGCAGCGTCCCGGCGTCGCGCAGCAGGTACTGCGCCGCCTCGACCAGCGCGCCGGAGGACCCCTCGCGCAGCAGCGGCCAGCTCGCCTTGCCCGCCTCGGTCCGGGACAGCCGGCGCCCGAGCAGCCCGGCGACCTCCGAGCGCAGCCGCGGCAGCATCCCGTAGAGCCGGTCACCCGGGCAGATCGTGTTGCGGTAGTCGCGGTGCCCGTAGAGCTCGGTCGGCGCGATCCCGTACTTCATGCAGATGTAGGCGCAGGTGGCGCGCAGCGAGTTCCACAGCGCCGCCGTCGGATCGACGCCGATGTAGGTGCCCTCGTTCTCGATCCCGATCGCGATCACGTTCTGGCCGGGGCTGTGCGCGCCCTCGACGACGCGGCGGCCGCCGTTGAGCTCGCCCAGGCTGTACAGCCTGCCCTCCATGATGTGCCCGCCGCGGGAGATCGTGAAGTGCTGGCCGGAGTCCAGCCATCCGTTGCTGTCCATGTGGTACGCCTGGATGCCCCGGGCGAGCCGGTGCGCCGCACCGACGCTGTAGTCGGTGGTGTTCGCCCCGGCCGTGTGGTGCACCAGGATCCGGATCGGCCGCCGGTCCCAGATCTTCGGCGGGAACTTCGGCTTCCGCGCCCCCCACTCGAAGCACCGCGCGATGTACGGGGCCCGGACGGCCTCGGCCAGCCCGCCGGCCCCGGCGGCCGGCCCGGGCATCCCCTGCGGTCCGGGCACGGAGTCCGGGCCGGGCACGGTCGCGGGGCCCGGCCGCGGCGCGGGCTCGGTGGTCGGCGGCTCGGCCGCGTGCGCCCGGCCGGCCAGGCCCGGCACCACCAGACCGGCCCCCGCAGCAGCTCCGACGACCAGCGCACCGCGCCGGCTCCAGCGTGCGCGCGCCTCCGCTTCGCCCATGGTCGTCCGCCCTTCCGGACGTCACCCGATACCACCGGCGTCGCCCTGAGTCACATGCGCCACGGACGTCCCCTGCGTCTCTGGCGTCACGCCATTCTCGGCTATCACAGCTGATCGACGTGTCGGGCACGCCGGACGAATGCGTCACTCGCTCGTGTCGCTGCGCCGGGCGGCAGCCGGCCTTGCCACTGGTTACCGACCAGTAATACTCTGGAGGCAGTTACCGGCCGGTAATGGGATCGGCCCTGGCAGGAACGGCGGTGAAGGACTGATGGGCCACTACAAGAGCAACCTGCGCGACCTCGAGTTCAACCTCTTCGAGGTCTTCCGGGTGCAGGACCACCTCGGCACCGGGCCGTTCGAGGGCGTCGATCTCGACACCGCCAAGGGCGTGCTGACCGAGCTGTCCGCGGTCTGCACCGGCCCGCTCGCGGAGCACTACGCCACGATCGACCGCAATCCGCCGGTCTTCGACCCGGCGACGTTCTCGGTGAGCACCCCGCAGGAGCTCAAGGACGCCTACAAGGTCCTCTGGGACGGCGAGTGGTGGCGCCTGGGCCTGCCGACCGAGCTGGGCGGCTACGGCATCCCGCCGTCGGTGCAGTGGGCCGCCGCCGAGATGATGCTGGGCGCCAACCCGGCCGTCTTCATGTACATGGCCGGGCCGAACTTCGCCGGCATCGTGCACCGCAACGGCAACGACGAGCAGAAGCGCTGGGCCGAGCTCATGATCGAGCGCGGCTGGGGCGCGACCATGGTGCTGACCGAGCCGGACGCCGGGTCCGACGTCGGCGCCGGCCGCACCAAGGCCGTCGCGCAGGACGACGGCACCTGGCACATCGAGGGCGTGAAGCGCTTCATCACCTCGGCCGAGCAGGACTTCACCGAGAACATCCTGCACCTGGTGCTGGCCCGCCCCGAGGGCGCGAAGCCGGGCACCAAGGGCCTGTCGTTGTTCCTCGTGCCGAAGTTCCACTTCGACACCGAGACCGGTGAGCCCGGCGAGCGCAACGGCGCCTTCGTGACGAACGTCGAGCACAAGATGGGCCTCAAGGCGTCCACCACCTGCGAGCTGACCTTCGGCGCGCACGGCACGCCCGCGGTCGGCTGGCTGCTCGGCGACGTCCACGACGGCATCGCCCAAATGTTCCAGGTCATCGAGTACGCCCGGATGATGGTCGGCACCAAGGCCATCGGCACGCTGTCGGCCGGCTACCTGACCGCGCTGGACTTCGCCAAGGAGCGGGTGCAGGGCGCCGACCTGACCCGGATGACGGACAAGACCGCGCCGCGGGTGACGATCACCCACCACCCCGACGTCCGGCGCAGCCTGATGCTGCAGAAGGCGTACGCCGAGGGGCTGCGCGCCGTCTACACCTACACCGCGACGTTCCAGGACCGGATCCGGCTCGGCGACGAGGGCGGTACCGGCGGAGGGATCAGCACGGAGCTGGCGGAGAAGGTCAACGACCTGCTGCTGCCGATCGTCAAGGGGGTCGGCTCGGAGCGGGCCACCGAGCAGCTCGTCCAGTCGCTGCAGACCCTGGGCGGCTCCGGCTTCCTGCAGGACTACGCGATCGAGCAGTACATCCGGGACGCCAAGATCGACTCGCTGTACGAGGGCACCACCGCGATCCAGTCGCTGGACTTCCTGTTCCGCAAGATCGTGCGGGACAACGGCCAGGCGCTGGCGCACGTCGCGGGGGAGGTGTCCGCGTTCATCGACTCCGACGCGGGCAACGGCAGGCTCAAGGAGGAGCGCGAGCTGCTGCGCACCGCGCTCACCGACGTCCAGGGCATGCTCGGCTCGCTGACCGGGCACCTGTACGCCTCCGCCGAGGACGTCACGAACCTGTACAAGGTCGGCCAGCACACGGTGCGGCTGCTGATGGCGGTCGGTGACCTGCTCGTCGGCTGGCTGCTGCTCCGGCAGGCGACGGTCGCCCTGGACGCGCTGGGCACGGACGGCACACCGGCCCGGGACCGGGCGTTCTACGAGGGCAAGGTGGGCGTGGCGTCGTTCTTCGCCAAGACCGTGCTGCCCCGCCTGACGTCGGAGAAGGCGATCATCGACAACGCCGACAACGCACTGATGGAGCTGGACGAGGCCGCGTTCTGATCCGGCCCCGCCGATGAGACGGGCCCCGGGCGCGGACTCCCCGCCCGGGGCCCGCTCATGTCCGGCGGTGCGGCCGGCGCCGGAGATCATCGGCGCGGCGCGCTCGTGGCGCCGCGGCCCCGCGCTACTGGGCGATGTAGCTCTCCAGCTGCTCGCGCTCCTGTTCGAGCATGTCGATCCGCGCCTTCACCAGGTCACCGATCGAGACGATCCCGGTGAGCTCGCCGTCGACGACCACCGGGAGGTGCCGGATCCGGCGGTCGGTCATGACCCGCCCGAGGTCCCCGACGCCGTCGTCCGGGCCGCAGGTCACCACGTCCGCGGTCATCACGTCGGACACCCGGGCGTCGAGCAGTCCGCTGCCCTGCTGGTGCAGCCGGCGGACGACGTCGCGCTCGGACACGATGCCGACCAGGCGGCCGGCGTCGACCACGGGCAGGGCGCCGACGTTCTGCTCGGCGATGAAGCGCAGTACCTCCGTCACCGGCGCGTCCGGCGCCACGGTCGTGACCGTGCTGCCCTTGGTCCTGAGAATGTCCCCGATGCGCATCCGGTAACCCCGATCCCTCGCTCCGCCGTCGGCCGAGGGATCAGGGTACGAATGTGACGGACCTCTCGTCAGCTTCCGGACCGAGGGATCACCGGATCAGCCGCCGCAGCGCACGATCGGCTGAGGGTTGTACCTCACCGTCCGCGTCTCCGACTGCGTCTCACCGGTCTGCACGTTGCGCATCGTCCGGGTGTCGGTGGCGGTGAAGCCGGGCGCACCGTTGCTCGGGCTGCACGCCTCGCCCGCCGGAATGTCGACGACCTGCGGCTCGGTCGGGTTGGTCCGCGGACCGGTCGCCGACTCGACCTCCCACATCTTCTGGCCGAAGAAGGTCACCGTGACGTTGCTGGGCGTCCAGTTGGTCCTGATCAGCACGGCCGTCGGCCCGTCGTTGCGGAACTTGACGTCGATCAGGTTGTTGAACACCGTCGCCTCGCGGGCCACCGGGTACCGGCTGATGTAGTAGCTGTGCTCCTTGTGCTCGATGTCGGTCATCCCGGCGAAGTACGACGCGTTGTACAGCGTCGTCGCGAGCTGGGAGACGCCGCCGCCGACGCCGCGCGCCGGGTGCCCGTCCTCGATCACGCCCGCCTCGACGTAGCCGTTGGCCTCGTTGCGGGGCAGGGTCACCGCGTTGAGGCTGAACGTCTCGCCCGGCGCGACGATCTGGCCGTCCACCGCCTCGGCGGCGCGCCGGATGTTCTGCCCCGAGTCGGCCGCGAATCCGCCGGTGGTGAAGGTGCTGATCTCGACCGCGTTGCCCAGGGACTCCAGGTCCGCGGTGGTGATCTCGGCGGGCTGCTCGGCGTACACCGCGGGGACCTCGCGCGGGCCCTCGCCGGTGAGCACCGGCAGGACGTTGGCGAAGGTCGCCTCGTAGTCGACCCCGCGGCCGTCCTCCGAGGGGACCACCCGCGGCGGGGTGGATGCGAAGTCCAGCTCGGCGTCGACACCCGGCCGCTCGGTCTCGGCCAGCTGCGGTGCGGCCGCGTCCTCCAGGGTCTTGGTCGCGATCACCGGCTTGAGCTTGGCGGCGCCCTCCGGGTCCGCGGTGAAGCTCAGCGAGCTCGCGATCTGCTCCGGCGGGATGGTCGCGTTGGCGCCCTCGCCGGTGACGGTCAGCGGACCCGAGACGGCGGGCCGGGCGACCTCCTCGATCGCCTGCTGCACGTCGGCGGGCGTGGTGACGGGCTGCTCGATGATCAGCGGCAGCTGCACCGGCTCGCCGTCCGCCCAGCGCTGCTCGACCACACCGACGGCCGCGTCGACGTCGAGCTCCTGGCCGGGCTCGGGCTCGACCGGCTGCGGCTCCAGCCCGTCGAACCGGACCGAGCCCTCGGTCGGCTCCTTCATCACCAGCGGCGCCATCTGCTCGAGCGCGGTGCGGACCGCCCGGTCGTCGGTGGTGTTGACGACCGGAACGTCCCGGTTCCCGAAGAACGACGCGATCCGGGTGAACGGGTTGAGCGGCTGTTCCCCGGCCTCGTCGAGGGTGCGCTCGTAGTCCACCCGCAGGCCGGCGGCCCGCGGGTCGATCTCGCTCTGGATCTCACCGGCCTGTACCGGGACCGGTGCCGTGGACCGCGGCTCGATCGCGGCCTGCAGCTTCTCGGTCGCCGCCGAGCGGGACATGCCACCGATCTCCTGCCCGGCGACGACGACGCCGCGCGGGACGCTGCCCGAGGACAGCGCGAGATCACCGACGTACCCGACGACCAGCAGGCCGAGCGCGACGGCCGCGACGATCAGCGCCTTCGGGCGGCGGCTGCCGGAGCGGCCCTCACCGTCACCGTCGCCGGAACCGGCGGCGTCGGAACCGGGCCCGCCCGGTCCACCGGGCCCGCCGGGGCCACCCGGACCGGTCGCGGCCGTGCCGCCACCGAAGGCCGCGGCGCCGCCGGTGCGGATCTGCTCGGTCCGGGCCGCCGAACCGTCCTCGGCCTGCGCCGACGCGGGCGTCACCCGGGGCAGCACGTGGGTCTGCTGCTCGCTCACCGGCGCGACCCGGACGGTGTCCTGGTCGGTGCTCGTCGGGGCGGGCGGGTGTTCGACGGTCGGGGCGCCCGCGGACTGCGGGGTGGGGGCGGGGACGGTCGGCGAGTCCGGCTGCACGGGAGCGGCGGGCTCGGCGGTGTCGCCGGGGGCCTGCTGGGCCCCACCGGCCCCACCGGTACCACCAGGTCCGCCGGCACCGGCAGCACCGGCAGGTCCGCTGACACCGGCAGCACCGCCGGCTCCGCCGTTCCCGGCGGCACCGGCTCCGGCCGCACCGGTTCCGGCGGCACCGGTTCCGGCCGCGGTGGCTCCGGCGGCTCCGGCCGCGGCGGCGGGCCGGGGGCCGGGTCCGGGGCGGGTGGCGCCGTCGGGGCGGCTCTCGGGCCGGCCGTCGGGGCGGCTCTCGGGTCGTGCGTCGGTCCGGCCGGCCTCCGGGGGAGTGGAGCCCGCCTGGGGGCCGTTGCCCGGCCGACCGGCACCGGCCGGCGTCGGGGTGGTCGGCGCCGCAGCCGATCCGGCGGCGGCCGCACCGGCCTGGCCCTGGGGAGCTGTCTGCGCCTGGGCCGCACCCTGGTGGGCCTGCGCCGCACCCTGCTGGGCCGCGCCCGGCTGCCCGGAACCCTGCTGCCCGGATCCCTGCTGTCCGGATCCCTGCTGTCCGGAACCCTGCTGAGCCGCGCCGACCTGCCCGGCACCCGGCTGCCCGGCACCCGGCTGACCGGCGCCCTGCTGCCCGGGGCCCGGTGGCTGCCCGGCACCCGGCGCCCCGCCGGAACGCGGCGCGGGCGACGGACGCGGAGATCCGGTGGCCGCGCCCCCGGCGGCCGGAACCGCTCCGGCGCCGGAACGGCCGTCCGGCTCGGACTGCGGGTCAGCGGCCTGACCGGCGACGGACCGGGCCGCGGCGGACTCGGCGGGCGCCTGCTCGGCGGCCTCGGCCGGGTCCGCGGGGCGCGGGGCCGGTGACGGCCGTCCGGCCGCCGGGGCGGTTCCGTCGGCCTGCGGTGCGGGGACGGGCCGGGGGGAGGGGCGGCGGGCCGGCATCACCGGCCGGCCGGACGACTCCGTGGTCGCAGGACCCCCTCCGGCCTCGTCACCAGGTCCCGTCGCCGGATCCGGTGAGGACGTCACCGGCTGCTCGGTGGCCTCACCGGACGGGGACTGACGCTCGGGCATGACGTCGGACTTCCTTTCCGCACTGCCGTGGTTCCTGCAGTTCCGCACCCGCGCGGGCCCGCGGAACCAGGGGTCAGAGGTAGAGACCGGTCCCGTACTGGGCGGCCTCGCTGGCCACCGCGTGCAGGTCCCGCTCGCGCATCACCAGATGGGCGATCCCGCCGATCTCGACCTCGTACTGGTCGTCGGCGGCGAGGAGGACACGATCGCCGGCCTTCACCGTGCGCACGTGCTGCCCCACCCCGACCACCTCTCCCCAGACCAGACGCTTGGCGACCTGTGCGGTTGCCGGGATCACGATTCCGGCCGAGCTCCGTCGCTCACCGGCACCCTCGATCGCCTTGATCATGACGCGGTCATGAAGCATCTGGATCTCGAGTTTGGGCTCGGCCACCCGGCAGATGCTACGGGCCGCGCGGGGCGCCCCCGGCAGCGCCCGGGGGGTGCGGGGAAGGCCCCGGACGTGGAACGCCCCGCGGTGCGACCGAGTCGGGGGTCCGGTGGCACCGCGGGGCTCACCAGGGATGTCGTCCCCTACCGGCGAAGCGTTACGGCGCAACTTCATTTCACTCGGACGGGCGAGTGCTCATGTGTTCGCGAGCAGGTATCGCCCGAAGTGCGGGACGGTGAAGGCGATCTGGCCGCGCTGCGCCGAGAACACCAGACCCTTCTTCATCAGGCTGTCCCGGGCCGGCGACAGCGAGGACGCCCGTCGCTCCAGGTGCTTGGCGACGGCCGCGGTCTCGACCGGCAGGTCCTCGCCGTCGGTCAGCTCGGCCATCGCACGCAGGTACTCCCGCTCGGCGGGGGTGGCCCGCTCGAACCGGGAGCCGAAGAACCCGACGGCCAGCTCGGCCTCCGCCTCCGGTGCGGCCATGGCGACGTCGCGCACCCCGATCGGGCTGGTGGGCGCGGCGTCCCAGGCCGCCTTGCCGTACGCCTGGACGAAGTAGGGGTAGCCGCCGGAGCGCCGGTACAGGTCGTCGAGCGCCTCCCGGTCGAACGTCGCGTCCTCCCGCTCGGCCGGGGCCAGCAGCGCGAAGTCGGCGTCGGAGCGGTCCAGCCGGTCGATCCGCGAGTACTTGAACAGCCGCTCGGAGTAGGACTTCGACGCCGACAGCACCGCGGGCAGGTGCGGCAGCCCGGCGCCGACCACGACCAGCGGCACCCGGGACTGGGAGAGCTCGTGGCAGGCCGCGCAGAGCGCGGACACGTCCTCGGCCCGCAGGTCCTGCATCTCGTCGATCAGCAGCGCGATGCCCGACCCGACGTCCTGCGCCAGCTCGGCCACCTCGGTGAACAGCTCGACCAGGTCGATCTCGATGTCACCGGAGTCGGCCCGGCCGTTGCGGACCGGCACGTCGATACCCGGCTGCCAGCGGTCGCGCAGCTTGGTGCCCTCCGGCGACGACCGCAGCGCGAACGCCTTGAGCACGCCGAGCACCTCGTCGATCCGCTCCGGGGCGCGGTGCCGGACGGCGAGATCGCGGATGGCGCGGTGCAGCGCCGCCGACAGCGGGCGGCGCAGATCGGCCTCCGGCCGCGCCTCGATCTTCCCCGCCCCCCAGCCGGCGTGCATCGCCATCGAGCGCAGCTCGCCGAGCAGCACCGTCTTGCCGACCCCGCGCAGGCCGGTGAGCACCAGGCTGCGCTCCGGCCGGCCCCGCGCCACCCGCTCCAGGACGATCTCGAAGGCGTCCACCTCGCGGTCCCGGCCGGCCAGCTCGGGCGGGCGCTGCCCGGCGCCGGGGGCGAACGGGTTGCGCACCGGGTCCATGATCCGACGGTATCCGCCGATCTTCCGGATTCCGTAGACGGCGGTATCGCCGCCCCGGCGTGTCGTCGCCGATCACCCGCCCGGCCCAGCGGCGCGCGTTCGTCGCCGCCCCGGGCCCGACGCCGTCGGTGTACCGCAGATGTGGGATCTCCGGGCCGATTCCCGGGTTCGGTGCCGGGCCCGCGGGCCCGCCTGCTCCACACTGGGCGTCGTTCCGGAGGGGGACACGCGCCGGTCCGCCCGAGACCGGGGACCGCCGGCACGTCGACGCGGCGCGGCTGCGCCGGCCGGCCGCCGCGCCGCTCCGATCCCCGTCCGACCCGACGAGCCCCGGGAGATCCCGTGTCCGATCCGATGTTCGACCTGTCCGGCTCCGTCGCGCTGGTGACCGGCGGCAGCCGCGGGCTGGGCCGCGTCATGGCCGAGACGTTCGCCGCGCACGGCGCCGATCTCGTGCTCGCGGGCCGCAAGCCGGACGCCTGCGAGCGGGCGGCGGCCGAGATCGCGGCCGGGCACGGCGTCCGCGCGGTCGGGGTGCCGTGTCACGTCGGCGACTGGGCCGACTGCGACCACCTGGTGGAACGCGCGTACGCCGAGTTCGGCCGGATCGACGTGCTGGTCAACAACGCCGGGATGTCGCCGCTCTACGACTCCCCGGAGGACGTGTCCGAGGCGCTCTACGACAAGGTGCTCGCGGTCAACCTGAAGGGACCGTTCCGGCTGACCGCGGTGATCGGCGCCCGGATGGCCGCGCACGGCGGCGGCTCGATCATCAACATCAGCTCGATCGCCGCCACCCGGCCGACCGCGCACGAGCTGCCCTACGCCGCGGCGAAGGCCGGGCTGAACAGCCTGACCGTCGGTTTCGCGCACACCTTCGGCCACACCGTGCGGGTGAACGCGATCCAGGCCGGCCCGTTCCTCACCGACATCTCGCGCGCGTGGGACCTCGACGCGTTCGCCGCGCAGGCGGCCGAGACCATCGCGCTCGGACGGGCCGGGGAGCCGGACGAGATCGCCGGTGCGGCGCTCTACCTGGCATCGCGGGCGTCGTCGTACTGCACCGGGGCCGTGCTGCGGCTGGACGGCGGCTCCCGCTGAGCGGCGCGGGTCGGGCCGCGGCGGTGTTCATCCGCTGCTCCGGGCCGACGACCAGGTGCCCGGCCCGTCCGGCGCGACGGACCGCCCATCACCGAGAGTGAGATCGGCCGGGTGTCGCCACTGGTCCGGCGACGCCCGGTCGACACCGCGCCGACCGTCCGTGAGACGCGGGGACCTGAATCACACTGCTGTAGTCACGATCCGGTGGCCTCGGCCGACCGACCTTCCGGAACCGGCCGCGACCAGCGAATATGGTGACCGAACACCATGTCGCACCCGTTCCCGCCCCCGGAAGGAAGCGCCGTGACCCGACGTCGTGGACGGCACCGTGCCGCCGAGACGCACCACTCGACGTTGCGGATGCGCCCGAATACGCAGCGTCGTCGCCGGCTGGAGAGCCTGCGGAATCTGCTCGTCGGCACCCGGCCCGGCTGGTGAGCGCGGCGGGGTGCCCGACGGCGCCCCGCCGATCCGGTCGGTCACGCCGGTCGGTCGCGCCGGTCAGTCGCGCCGGTCGTCGTCGACGATCTCGCCCTCGATCACCGGTCCGCCGCCGGCCGCGGGACCGGTGATCGTCGGCTGCCCGGTCGGCCGGTACGGCCGCGGCTCGGTCACCGTCTCGCCGTCGACCACGGTCGCGCCGTAGCGGATCCGCGCGGTGCGCAGGCCCGGTGCCGCGCGCTCCGCCGCGTGGACCATCCGCCGGCGGGCGAGCGCGCGGGTCGGCGGGAACACCAGCGCCAGCCCGAGCAGGTCGGTGATCAGGCCGGGCAGGAACAGCAGCACGCCGCCGATCGCGATCAGCAGGCTGTCGGTGGCCTCCTCGTGCGCGAGCTTCCCGCGCTGCACGGCGGCGCCGAGCGCCCGCGCGGCGCGGATCCCCTCGCGGCGGGCGAGGAGCAGGCCCAGCACGGACCCGGCGAGCAGCACCAGCATGGTCCAGCCCGCACCGATCCAGGACGCCAGCGCGACGATCGCCAGCACCTCGAGCACGATGTAGAGCAGCACGAACGGCATGTCCTGGTAACGCGCGACGGCGCCGTTCTGCTCCCGATCCGTCCGAATCCGCCCGATCGGCGGCCTCCTACCAGGTGAGCGCGACCCCCGGATCCTCCAGCAGGGCACCGACGTCGGCGAGGAACCGGGAGCCCTCGGCGCCGTCGACGATCCGGTGGTCGAACGACAGCGCGAGCTGGCAGACGGTGCGCACGGCGAGCTCGCCGTCGACCACCCAGGGCGCCTGCTTGATCGAGCCGACGGCCAGGATGGCGGACTCGCCCGGGTTCAGGATCGGGGTACCGGTGTCGACGCCGAGCACGCCGACGTTGGTGATCGTGAACGTGCCGCCGACCAGGTCGGCGGGTGCGGTCCGGCCGGCCCGGGCGGTCTCGGTGAGCTCGGTCAGCGCCTCCGCCATCGGGCGCAGCGCGAGCCGGTCGGCGTCGCGGATCTTCGGCACCAGCAGGCCGCGCGGGGTCGCGGCGGCGATCCCGAGCTGCACCCGCTCGTAGTAGACGATCTCGCCGGCCCGCTCGTCCCAGGTCGCGTTGACCGCGGGGGTGCGGGCGGCGGCGAGACAGGCCGCCTTCGCGACGAACGCGAGCGGGGTCAGCTTCACCCCGGCGAACTCGCGCGATCCGCGGAGCCGGTCGCGCAGCGCCATCATGCCGGTGACGTCGACGCTGAGGAACTCGGTGACGTGCGGTGCGGTGAAGGCGCTGGCGACCATCGCGGCGGCGGTGGCCTTCCGGACGCCGCGGATGGGCTCCCGCCGGTCGCCGGCCGGGGCCTGCGCGGCGGCGGGCGCGGGTGCGGCGGGCGCGGGTGCGGCGGCG
>NZ_BAAAJK010000044.1:0-715 GCF_039526905.1 Pseudonocardia kongjuensis
TCGATATGGACTCTTGGGCAAGATCAGCCTGTTATCCCCGGGGTACCTTTTATCCGTTGAGCGATGGCCCTTCCATACAGAACCACCGGATCACTATGGCCGACTTTCGTCTCTGCTCGACTTGTCAGTCTCGCAGTCAGGCGGGCTTATGCCATTGCACTCGACGAGCGATTTCCGACCGCTCTGAGCCCACCATCGCGCGCCTCCGTTACACTTTGGGAGGCGACCGCCCCAGTCAAACTGCCCGCCACGCTATGTCCCGGACCCGGATAACGGGCCTCGGTTAGACGTCAGCGGCAACAAGGGTGGTATTTCAAGGTTGGCTCCACCGGAGCTGGCGCCCCGGGTTCATAGCCTCCCACCTATCCTACACATGTTGCCGCTAACGCCAAAGCGAAGCTGCAGTAAAGGTTCATAGGGTCTTTCCGTCTGACCGCGGGAACCCCGCATCTTCACGGGGAATTCAATTTCGCTGAGCCTATGCTGGAGACAGTGGGGAAGTCGTTACGCCATTCGTGCAGGTCGGAACTTACCCGACAAGGAATTTCGCTACCTTAGGACCGTTATTGTTACGGCCGCCGTTTACCGGGGCTTCAATTCGGAGCTTGCACCCCTCCTTTTAACCTTCCGGCACCGGGCAGGCGTCAGACCCTATACGTCGCCTTACGGTTTCGCAGAGCCCTGTGTTTTTGATAAACAGTCGCTACCCCCTGGC
>NZ_BAAAJK010000045.1:0-14943 GCF_039526905.1 Pseudonocardia kongjuensis
GCACGGCCGCCCCGCCGCACGGCCGCCCCGCCGCACGGCCGCCCCGCCGCACGGCCGCCCCGCCGCACGGCCGCCCCGCCGCACGGCCGCCCCGCCGCACGGCCGCCCCGCCGCACGGCCGCCCCGCGGCGCAGGCGCCCCGCCGCCCCGCGGCACAGTCCTGCTCCGTCGCGCAGTGCTGCCGCGCCGCACGGTCCTGCCCCGCCGCACAGCCCCGCCCCACCACCCGCCACCCCGCCCAACCGCCGAGATGCGCACCAGCGCTGGATGTGGATCTCCCCCGAACCCTGACGCGCATCTCGGCGGGGGTGATCCGGGTACGGACGGTTGTTCGCGATCGGGACCGGCGTGGTGCGAACGACCGCGGGGGAGCGGGTCGCCGGCGCAGGATCGGCGGATGCGGGAGCTGCCGGAGGTGTTTCGCGGCTCGGCTGCCGTGGCGGCCGGGCTGGTCACCCCGGGACGCCTGCGGGGCAAGGACTTCCGCCGGTTGCTGCCTGACGTCCACGCCCGCGCCGACGTCCCTGCGGATCTGCGGCTGCGGTCGCTCGCTGCGTCGGTGTGGGCGGGGCCGGGCGCGGTGCTGTGCGGGTACTCCGCGGCGGAGCTGCTCGGCCGGTCCTGCGCGCCCCGTGGCGCCCCGGCCGAGGTGATCGGCACCGGCTCGGGGGTCCGATCCCGGCCCGGCGTGCGGGTGCGCCGCGACCGGCTGCACCCGGGGGAGATCGACCGGATCGGCGGGGTCCGGATCACCAGCCGGATGCGCACCGCGTTCGACCTGGCCCGGTGGCTGGAACCGACCGAGGGCGTCGTCGCGGTGGACGCGCTCGCCCGCGGCGAGTTCGCGCCGGACCTGCTGCTGAACTTCGCGGCGCGCTACCGGGGGCTGCGTGGCGTGCGGCGCGTCGCCGACGTCCTGAGCTGGGCCGATGCCCGGTCCGGGTCCCCACCGGAGACCCGGCTCCGGCTGATCCTGGTGCGCGCCGACCTGCCCCGGCCGGTCCCGCAGTTCGCGGTGCTCGACGACGAACGGCGCCGGGCCGTCTGGCTCGATCTCGCGTACCCGGCGCACCGGCTGGGCGTCGAGTACGACGGCGGGGACCACTTCGCCACCCCGGAACGCGCCCGGGCCGACGCGGCGCGGCAGACCCGCCTCGCCGCCGCAGGTTGGCGGGTGCTGCGCTACACCGCCGACGACATGCGCCGGACCCCGCACCGGATCGTCGACGAGGTCCGCGGGGCACTGCGCCGAGATGCGCACCATCGCGAATTGTCGATCACCCCCGGACCCTGACGCGCATCTCGGCGGGGGAGCTCCGACCGTGGTCGGAGGCGGGGATCCGTCCGGGCTCCGATGAGGTGCGGGGGTGTGGCGGGGCAGGGTCGTACACATGGGAACGACGCGGCGCAGTCCGGGTGGGGGGCCGCGGTCCGCCACGATCGGGTACCGAGCATCATGGCTGGTCATGGAGGGTCGTGGCGGGCGTGCGGGGCGCCCGGGTACGTCGGCCGCGGCGGAGCGGCCCACGGTGGTCGAGCGGTTCGTGACACTGTGCCGGCGCAATCCGGTCGTCGTCGACGCCGTGCTCGCCGCGCTGCTGCTGTACGTCGCGGTCACCTGGACCCTGGAGGGCAAGGTCCCGCGGGCCGAGCAGACGCACGCCCTGGTGGTGGCGGTGCTGATCGCGATGCCGGTGGTGCTCCGCCGGACCCATCCGATCCCGGCGGCCGTCGCCGCCGCCGTCATCGCGGCGGTCGCGCAGCTGTTCTTCCCCGGCGTCGGTGCGGCGATCCTGCTGCCGGCGCTCGTCATGGGCTACTCGGCGATCGCCTACGGCCCGCGCTGGGCCGGCTCCGCGGCCTTCGTGCTGATCTTCGTCGGCGCGGTGATCCAGCCGTCGATCACCCTGCTGACCAGCACCGTCGATCCGCCGGGGCCGTGGGCGCTGCCGCTGGTGTACGGCCTCCCGCTGCTGATCGCGCTGCTGGTGTGGCTGTTCGGCTCGCTGCGCCGGGCCGCCGTCCGGCGGACCGAGCAGCTGCGTGAGCGCGCCCGGCTGCTCGAGGACAGCCGCCGCCAGGAGGTCCGGATCGAGCTGCTCGCCGAGCGCTCCCGGATCTCGCGGGAGGTGCACGACGTCGTCGCGCACTCGCTGTCCGGCATCATCGCCCAGGCCGACGGCGGGCAGTTCGCCGCGCAGCGCGACCCGCAGAAGGCGGTCGACGTGCTGGCCGGCATCGCCACCACCGGCCGGGAGGCGCTCGCCGACGTCCGCGGGCTGCTGGAGATGCTGCGCGACTCCGGGGTGGACGACGGGGCCGACGACGAGGCGGGCCGCCCGCAGCCCGGCACCGACGACATCGCCGCGCTCGTCGAGCAGGTCCGCTCCGGCGGGCTGCCGGTCGGGCTCACCGTCACCGGGACGCCGCGCCCGGTCGGCGGCGGCAGCGGACTGACCGCGTACCGGGTGGTGCAGGAGGCGCTGACCAATGTGCTCAAGCACGCCGGGCCGGCCACCCCGACCCGGGTCGGTCTGGAATGGACCGACGACGAGCTGACCGTCCGGGTCCGCGACGAGGGGGCGCGCGGCCCGGTCCCGCGGCCGCCGCGCGGCGGGCACGGCCTGGTCGGCATGCGTGAACGGGCCGCCCTGCACGGCGGATCCGTCGAGACCGGCCCGCACCCGGACGGCGGCTGGGCCGTCCGGCTGCGGCTGCCGCTGAGAGGAGAACGGTGACCGCTGTCCGTCTGATGCTGGTCGACGACCAGGAGCTGGTCCGGGCCGGTTTCGCGATGGTGCTCGACTCGTGCGACGACCTGTCCGTCGTCGCCCAGGCCGGTGACGGCGAGGCCGCGCTGGCCGAGCTGGACCGCACCGAGGTCGACGTCGTGCTCATGGACGTCCGGATGCCGAGACTGGACGGCATCGAGGCCACCCGGCGGGCGGTCGCCGCGCATCCCGGGCTGAAGGTGATGGTGCTGACGACGTTCGATCTCGACGAGTCGGTGATCGCCGCCATCGGCGCCGGGGCCAGCGGGTTCCTGCTCAAGGACGTGCGACCGCAGGAGCTGATCGAGGCCGTCCGGACCGTGTACCGGGGCGACTCGGTCGTCGATCCGGTCTCCACCCGGCGGCTGCTGCGGGCCACCGCGCCGCTGCTGTCCGCGCCGGAGCCCGCCGCGGCGCAACCGGACGCGCAGGCCGCGCTGGCCGGGCTGACCCCGCGCGAGCACGAGGTGCTCGGCCTGGTCGGGCAGGGCATGAGCAACGCCGAGATCCAGGCCGAGCTGGTCGTCTCCGAGGCGACCGTGAAGACCCACATCGGGCACCTGCTGGCGAAGACGCAGTCCCGGGACCGGGTACAGCTGGTGGCGCTGGCCTTCCGCGCCGGGCTCGTCCGATGAGCGCGCCGGGCGGCGTCACGCAGCAGACCCGGATCCGCGCGCTGGACGCGATCCGCGGTCTCGCCCTGTGCGGCATCCTCCTGGTCAACATCCCGCCGCTGGCCGACATGCCGATCCCGGCCCGCGACGGCTGGCAGGGCGGCACCGAGCAGTGGTTCGCGCTGCTCGTCCAGCAGCGGTTCTTCCCGATCTTCTCGTTCCTGTTCGGACTCGGCTTCGCGATCTTCCTGCAGCGCGCCGCGACCCGCACCGACCGGCCCCGGCTGGTGCTGCTGCGCCGGCTCGTCGCGCTGGGCGTGCTCGGCGCGCTGCACCAGCTGCTGCACCCGGGGGAGGCGCTGCTGCCGTACGCGATCGTCGGGATCGTCGTGCTGCTCCCCGCGTCCTGGCTGCCCCGGGCCGTGGTGCTGGCCGGCGGGATCGTCGCGACCGGGCTCGCCGTGTTCGTCGCGCACGGCGGTCTGCTGCTGGTCCCCGGCATGTTCCTGCTCGGCCTGGCCGCGGCGGGCTACGGCGTCCCGGAACGGCTGGAGCGTCCCGGGCGCGGCGTCGGGATCGTCTGCGCGGCGGCGGTCGCCGCCTCGGTGCCGCTGCTCGTCCTGCAGGCCGGCTCGATCGAGACCAGCGGGTTCGACCACCTGTCCCCGGCGGCCGGGCTGGTCCTCGCGGTGGCGTACGTGACCGGGCTCGCCCTGCTGCTGCGCACCCCGGCCGGGCCCGCGCTCTCCGCGGTGCTCGAACCGCTCGGCCGGATGGCGCTGACGAACTACCTGGCCGCCACGCTGCTGGTGCTCGCGCTCGCCCCGGCGATCGGCCTGACCGGCTCCGAGCGCTACCCGCTGGTGCTCCCGCTCGCCGGGGCGATCCTGCTGGTGCAGGTGCTGTTCAGCCGGTGGTGGCTGGGCCGCTTCGGCTACGGCCCGGTGGAGTGGCTCTGGCGGACGGTCTCCTGGTGGCGGCCGGTCCCGCTGCGCCGCTCCGCGGCCTGATCCGGACCGCGCCCCGCGCCGACCCGCACGACGATCTTGCCCCGGGCCCGGCCGGACCCGAGATGCTCGATCGCGGCGCCGGCGTCGTCGAGCCCGACGGTCCGGTCGAGCACCGGGGTGAGCTCGCCGGCCTCGACCAGCTCCCGCAGGTGCCCCAGGTCGGTGCTGTTCTCCGAGGCCACCAGCACGACGAGCCGCTGCCGCAGCAGCGGGGACAGCGCCGCCGCGCGCAGCAGCCGCCCGTAGCCGCCGGTGATCCGGGCGTCCGGCCGCTCGCCGCCGATCAGCACCGCGGTGCCGCGCGGGGTGAGCAGCCGGCGCAGCCGGGTGACCGGCGGGTTGCCGCCGATGTCGAGCACGACGTCCCAGCGGCGGCCCAGCCGGTGCACGTCGGTGGTGCTGCGGTCGATCACCTCGGTCGCGCCCAGCCCGCGGACGAGATCCACCGATCCGGTGCGGCACACCGCCGTCACCGAGGCGCCCGCGGCCCGGGCGACCTGCACCGCGAACGTCCCGACCCCGCCGGAGGCGCCCAGCACCAGCACCGACGCGCCCGGCGTGACCCGCCCCGCGGTGTGCACCGCCTGCCAGGCGGTCTGCCCGGACACCCCGATCGCGGCGGCCGTCTCCGGGGCGAGCCCGGCCGGGGCGGGCGCGAGCCGGTCCGCCGGTGCGACGGCGTACTCGGCGAGGCTGCCCTTCGGCGCCGTGCCGAACACCGCGTCGCCCGCGGCGAACCCGCTCACCCCGGACCCGACGGCGACGACCTCGCCGGCGAGATCGCGGCCGGGCACCGGGATGCGCGGCGCCCGCAGCCCGACGGCGGGCCGCACCGCGAGCGGCAGCCCGGCCATCAGGTGCCAGGTCCCGCGGTCCAGCGCGGCGGCCGCGACCCGGACCAGCACCTCGCCCGGTCCCGGCTCGGGCACCGGCAGCTCCGCCACCCGCCACACCCCGGTCGTGCCGTACCGCTCCTGCACCACAGCGCGCATCGCCAGCTCCTGTACTAAGTACGAAAACGTACGTTGTACGGTACGGGTACCAGGGCAGCGACCACAAGGGGGACGTCGATGGCGCGGCAGCAGCTGAGCCGCGAGCGGGTACTCGCCGCGGCCACCGAGCTGGCCGACCGGGAGGGGATCGCGGCGCTCACCATCCGGGCCGTCGCGAACCGGCTCGGCAGCGCGCCGATGGCCGTCTACCACCACGTCGCCGGCAAGGACGAGATCCTCGACGGCCTGGTCGACGCCGTCTTCGCCGAGTTCGACGTGCCGGTGCCGGGCCGGCCGTGGCGGCCCGAGCTGGCCCGGCGCAGCCACTCCGCGCGGGCCGCGCTGGCCCGCCACCCCTGGGCGACGCCGCTGCTCGAGAGCCGCCGCCGGCCCGGCCCGGCCACCCTCGCCCAGCACGACGCGGTGCTCGGCACGCTGCTCTCCGACGGGTTCGACGTGACCGCCGCCGGGCACGCGTTCGCCCTGATCGACGCCTTCGTCTACGGGTTCGCGCTGCAGGAGGCCACGATCCCGTTCACCCCGGACGCCATCGAGGACGGCGCACGGGAGATCGTCGCCACCCTCCCGGACGGCGGCTACCCGCACCTGGCGCGCTTCGTCGCCGAGCGGATCGGCCCCGGCTACGCCTTCGGCGACGAGTTCGACGTGTGCCTGGAGCTGGTGCTCGACGGCATCGGCACGCTCAGAGCTGCAGCACCAGGTGCGCCACGCTGAAGTAGATGACCAGCCCGGTGGCGTCCACCAGGGTGGTCACCGCCGGCGCCGACACCACCGCCGGGTCGATCCCGATCCGCCGCGCCACCAGCGGCATCGTCGCCCCGATCGTCGCCGCCCAGGCACAGATCACCACCAGCGAGATGCCGACCACCAGCGCGATCGACGCGCCGACCAGCGCCGTCCCGATCAGCAGCCCGGCCAGCGCCAGCATGGTGCCCAGCGCGGCCCCGACCCGGGCCTCCCGCCACATCACGGCCAGCACGTCGGACGGGCGGACCTCGCCGACCGCCAGCGCGCGCACGCTCGCCGTCGCCGCCTGCGCGCCGGCGTTCCCGCCGGTGCCGATCAGCAGCGGCACGAACAGCGCCAGCGCGGTGACCTGGGCCAGGGTGGCCTCGAAGTACTGCAGGACGTTCACCGTCAGGGTCGCCGCGACCAGCAGCAGGAGCAGCCACACCACCCGGGAGCGGGCCAGGCCCAGCACGCCCGCGGTCATGTAGTGGCCCTGCCACGGCTCGGCGCCGGACTGGCGGGCCACGTCCTCGGACTCGGCGCGCTCCAGCTCCTCCACCGCGTCGTCGATGGTGAGCAGCCCGAGCAGCCGGCGCTCGGCGTCGACCACCGGCAGCGCGATCCCGTCCGAGTCGCCGAGCAGGCGGGCCGCATCCTCGCCGGTGTCGGTCGCGCGGACCCAGTCGATGTCGGTCTCGACGAGCTCGGCCAGCGGCGTCTCCGGCGGGCTCAGCACCAGCTCGCGCAGGCCGACCGTGCCCTCCAGCCGCCGGCCCGGGCCGACCACCGGCAGGGTGTACACGGTCTCGGCCTCCCGGCCGGTGCGGCGCACCCGGGCCAGCGCGTCGGCGACGGTGCCGCCGGCGTGCAGGCTGACCACCTCGGGCGTCATGAGCCGCCCGACCGAACCCGCCGGGTAGCCCAGCAGCGCCGCGGTCGCCCGGCGCCGGTCCGGGGTCAGCCCGGCCAGCACCCGGTGCGCGACCGACGCCGGCATCTCGCCGAGCAGCCGGGCGCGGTCGTCCGGGTCGAGGCCCTCGACCAGCTCGAGCACCGTGTGGCCGCGGCCGTCGGCGGGCTCGCCCGCGGTGCCCTCGCGCATCCCGTCCAGCACCCGCTGGGCGCTGACCGCGTCCAGCTCCTCGAACACGGCGGCGGCGGTGTCCTTGTCCAGCAGCCGGAACAGCACCCCGGCGTCGGTCTCGTCGCAGCGCGCCAGCACCTCGGCCAGGTCGCGTGCGCTCAGGTCGCAGGCCCGGGCCGCGACGCCGACCAGATCGCCGTCGTGCAGGGCGCCGGTGAGCAGATCGGTGAGGTGGTCGGGATGTTCCGGGACCGCACCCCGGGGGGCCTGCTCGGCCTGCGTGCGCGTCGTGGTCGTCGCGTCCATGTCCACCTCCCTGTTCCGGCGGCGGGCCGGGACGCGCGGGAACCGCGCGCAGGAACCGGCCCGGAGGATTGCGTACGGAAACGGTCGTACGCGTCACCCCAGCGTCTCGCACCCGGGTCGGGCGCCGCTCAGCGGGGTGTTCGACGGACCGGCACCGGGCGGGCGTCGATCACGCTGCGCGGGCCCGCCGTCGCGGTCACCGACTCGACCCGGAAACCGGTGTCCGCCAGCAGTTCCGCGTACTCGGTGCGGGTCCGCTCGCGGCCGCCGGTGCCGACCAGCATGTGCAGGTCGTAGAGCGCGGGCCCGGGATCGCCCGGCCCGTCGTCGGGCAGCACCTGCTCGACGACCAGCACCCGGGCGTCCGGGCCGGTCGCGGTCCGCACGGTGCGCAGCAGGGCGCGGCACTCGTCGTCGGTCCAGTCGTGCAGGACGAACGAGAGCAGGTACACCTCCGCGCCGCCGGGTACCGCCTCGAAGAAGTCGCCCATCATCACGTCGCAGCGGTCCGCGAGGCCGGCCGCGGCCAGCTCGGCGTGCGCCCGCTGCGCCACCTGCGGGAGGTCCACCAGGATCCCGCGGCAGGCCGGGCGGGCGGCCAGCACGTGCCGCAGCAGCGCACCCGTCCCGCCGCCGAGATCGACCACGGTGCTGCCGTCCGGGACGTCGTAGGCCGCGACGAACCGGGCGCCCGCGTCGTCGATCAGCCCGCGCTGGGTGACGTCGTAGAGCGCGCCCAGCTCGGGGCGCCGGGCGAGATGGTCGAACAGCGGCCGGCCGTTCACCCGGCTGCACGCCTGCTCGCCGGTGCGGACCGACGCGGTCAGGTCGTCCCACAGCGGCCGCCACAACCGGGAGGTGAGCAGCGCCCTGGCGTGCGCGCCGCCGGGTGCGTCGCGGCGCAGCGCCGCGCCGAGCGGGGTGGCCGACCAGCGGTCGTCCGGTCCGCGGGTGCACAGGCCGAGGGTGGCGAGCGCGCGCAGCAGCCGGTCCAGGGCCGGCGGGTGCGCGCCGGTCGCCTCGGCCAGCTCCGCGGTGCCCGCCGGGCCCCGGGCGAGGACGTCGGCGACGCCCAGCTCCGCGGCGGCGCAGATCGTGTCCGTCGTCCAGTGCGCCTGGACCATGCCGACCAGCTCGGTGGCGGGGGAGGGGATGTCCATCCCGGGAGTGTCCCCGGTCACACCGGTGGGCGCCGCCGGTGCCGCGGTCAGAACCCGGGATGGTCGCGCAGGTTCACCTGGTCGCAGGTCAGCGCGAACGCGTCGACCTCGGCCGGGGTGGGCGGCTCGGCCCGGGCGGCGAACTCGGCCAGCCCGCGGAAGTAGCGCTCCCGCGGCGCGCCGGGCACGAACAGGATCAGGAACCGGGCATCGGAGTCCGGCCCGGTGCGGAACGCATGCACCCCGCCGGTCGGGACGTGCACCAGGTCGCCGGGCCCGGCCTCGGTCCGGTCCGTCCCGGTCATGATGCGCAGGCGCCCGTCGAGCACGTAGAAGCTCTCGGTGAAGCCGGAGTGGTAGTGCGGCATCGCGCCCGGCGAGTCCGGCGGGATCCAGGACTCGAACAGCCCGAAGCCGCCGCCGACGGCGCCACCGGGTGCGGCGAACCGGGTCCACGACCCGGTCCGCGAGGTCACGGCCCGCTCGGTGTCCGCGACCGGACGCCACACCGCCGACGGCTCGGGGAAGCTCACGTCCACCGACGGTAGTCGCCCGGTGACCGGACGTCCTGCCGCGGCGGCCGGTCGATCCGGACCGGTCCCGCGGCCGAACGCCGGGGGAGCGAGGGACGGTCCGCCCGCCGTCGGTATCGTCGGGGGCCCGGGCGGAGCGGATCCGCCGCGGTCCCCGTCGAGGAGCGAGGTGAGGTCGTTGCGCGCCTTCGCCTCACTGTTGCTGCTGGCCCTGGCGCTGCTGGTCTGCGCGGGCCCGGCCGCCGCCGGGCCGCCGCCCGGGCACACCGCCGCGCTCGGCGCCGCCGACTGCCCGTACCACCCGCCCTCGACGCTGCACGCCGGCGACTCCGAGCAGGTCCCGCGGCGCGGCGACGACGGGCCACCGGTCCCGGACGTCGCACCGGCCACCGTCGCCGTCGCGCTCGCCCCGGCCGTGCCGCCGGACACCGTCGCGCCGGCACCGCCGGAACGCACGCTGCGCACACCCTCACCGGTCGAACACCTCTGCGTCGACCGGAACTGACCCGCGGGAGCCCGGTCCGTCCCGTCCCCGATCCCGTGACCCGGCACCCCGCCGGCCCCCGTGGAGGCACCCTCCCGATGACCCGCAACGTCACGATCTCCCTCGCCGTCGTCGGCGCGTTCGCGCTGGTACTGGCCGCCCTGCTGTTCGCAGGCCGCCCCGACGCCCCGGACACCGCCCCGGGCGGCGCCGTCGCCGCCGACACCCTCGCCCCGGCCGAGGCGCCGCGGCTCAACGACAACCCGGACGCAGCCGTCACGATGGTCGAGTTCCTCGACTTCGAGTGCCCGTCCTGCGCCCAGATCCAGCCGGTGATGAGCCAGCTCGTCGACCAGTACGGCGACCGCGTCGAGTTCGTCGTCCGCTACTTCCCGCTGCCCCACCACAGCAACGCCGAGCCGGCCGCCGTCGCCGCCGAGGCCGCGCACCGGCAGGGCAGCTTCGTCCCGATGTACGAGCGGGTGTTCCAGACCCAGGCCGAGTGGGCCGGCTCGCCGGACGCCGCGGGCATCTTCCGCGGCTACGCCGAGCAGCTCGGCCTCGACATGGCCGCCTACGACGCGGCCGTCGCCGACCCGGCCACCCTGGCCGCCGTGCAGGAGGCCGAGCAGGCCGGCCTGGCGGCCGGCGTGCAGAGCACCCCGACGTTCTTCGTCAACGGCGAGCAGCTGAACCCGGAGTCCGTGCAGGACATCACCGACGCCCTGGACGCGGCGGTGAACCCGTGACCGCCGCCGCCCCGACCGAGGAGTTCGCCCGCGTGCCCGCCGAGCCCGTCCCCGCGGTCCCCGGACCGCTGCCGCGGCTGCTGCCCTGGCTGCTGATCGTCGGCGGCGGGCTCGGCCTGCTGGCCGCGTTCACGCTGACCGTCGAGCGGATCGCGCTGCTCCAGGACCCGACCTACCAGCCCTCGTGCAGCATCAACCCGGTGCTGTCCTGCGGGTCGGTGATGACCACCGAGCAGGCCGCGTTCTTCGGGTTCCCGAACCCGCTGCTCGGGATCGGCGCGTTCGCCGTCGTCGTCACCACCGGGGTGGCGCTGCTCGCCGGCGCCCGCTTCCCGACCTGGTACTGGGCCGGGCTGACCGCCGGCTCGGCGGCCGGGGTCGTGTTCGTGCACTACCTGATCTTCCAGAGCCTCTACCGGATCGGCGCGCTCTGCCCGTACTGCATGGTCGTGTGGGCCGTGACGATCCCGATCTTCTGGTACGTCGCGCTCGCCACGCTGGACCGCAGCGGCGGTGCCCGGGGGCTCTACGCCGGACTGCGCCAGTACCACGCGGTGCCGGTGGTGCTCTGGTTCGTGGCGATCATCGGGCTGGCCCTGCAGCGGTTCTGGGACTACTGGTCGACCCTGATCTGAGCTCGGCGCTGCCCGGGCACCCGCCCGGTGCGGGGGCCGCAGGGTCTCCGCACCGGCGGGGCGGGTGGGGAGCCGCCCCGCTCAGCGCGCTGTGCTGCCTGCTCGCTCGGCGCGCTGTGCAGTCTGCTCGCTCAGCGCTCGGTGTCACTGCGGGACTCGGTCCGCGGGGTCTCCCGGCCGGCGCCCGCCTCGGGGAGCTCCTTGGGCGGCGTCGCGTCGTCCCCGTCCTTCTCGTCCTTGGCGTTCAGCTCGGTCTTGAGGATCCGGCTGGACCGCCCCACCGAGCGGGCCAGGTCCGGCAGCTTCTTCGCGCCGAACAGCAGCACGACCACGAGCAGGATGATCAGCAGCTGGGTCGGTCCGGGAGGGGTCATCTCTCACTCCTTGTCCGCCGGGCGGATGCCCAGCACGTGACGCAGGTACAGCGACCGCGTCGCGGCCGCACACAACAGGAACGGCGGGACCACCGCCAGCAGCAGCGGCCACACCGCGGCGGGCGGCGCGGCCATCCCGAACAACGGGGCGACCGGGGTGAAGGGTAACGCGACGCCCGTCACCACCACTGCGGCCACCGTCACCACCACCGCGCGGGCCGGCCGTCCGGCCCGGGTGCGCAGCAGGAGCAGCACCAGTACCTGCGAGAGCACGCCCTCGACGAACCAGACGGCCTGGAACACCGCCTGCTCCTCCGGGGTGTCCAGGCCGAGATGGCGCCACACCGCCCAGAACGTCAGCAGGTCGAACGCCGAGCACAGCGGCCCGAACACGACCATGAACCGCAGCATCCCGCGGGTGTCCCAGCCCCGGGGCCGGGCCGTCCAGCCCGGCTCCACCCGGTCGAACGGCAGCGCCAGCGCGGCCACGCTGAACAGCACGCTCTGCAGCACCAGCTGGGCGGGCAGCAACGGCAGGAACGGCAGCACCGCCGAGGCGACCACCACCGACAGCGCGTTGCCGACGTTGAGCGCCGCGGTCACCGTCAGGTAGCGGGTCGCCCGCCCCAGCGTGCGCCTGCCCTCCTCGACGGCGGTCACCACGACGTCCGGGCCGCGATCGGTGAGCACGATGTCCGCGGCCGCCCGCGCCGCCGGGACCGCGCCGTCGACGCCGATCCCGACGTCGGCCGCGCGCAGCGCACCGACGTCGTTGACGCCGTCGCCGAGGAAGCCCACGGTGTGCCCGCGCGCCTGCAGCGCGGTGACCACCCGCTCCTTCTGCAACGGGCCGAGCCGGGCGAACACCGTCGTCCGCCCGACGGCGCGGGCCAGCGCGACGTCGTTCATCGCGTCCAGCGCCGGCCCGTCCAGCACCCCGTCGACGTCGATGCCGGCCCGCTCGCAGACCTGCTCGGCGACGGCGGTGTCGTCGCCGGTCAGCACCTTCACCGCGACGCCCTGGGCGCGGAACCGGGCGACCGCCGTGGCCGCCGACGCGCGCACCGGATCGACCATCCCGACGAAGCCGAGCAGCACCAGGTCCCGCTCGGGCTCCGGGTCGTGCGCCGGGGCCCGCCGGGTCGCGACCGCCACCACCCGCATGCCACGGGCGCGGTGGGCGCCGGCGGCGTCCGCGGCCGCGGTCCGCAGCGGGCCGGTCAGCTCGATCTCCGTGCCGTCGCGCACCGCGTGCGTGCAGCGCGGGAGCACGGTGTCCGGGTCGCCGCGCACCACCACCAGCTCGCCCGGCGCGTGCGCGTCGCGCAGCACCACGGTCGCGCGCCGGCGGGCGTGGTCGAAGGGCAGCTCGGCGACCCGGGTGAGCAGACCCCCGGCCAGCAGCGTCGAACCGTCCCGGCCGGCGCAGGCGAGCGCGTCGTCGGTGCCGTCCCGGGGGACCCCCTGGAACCGGACGGCGATCGCGGCGGCGTCGCCGGGCGCCGGATCGGGGCGGCCGTCCAGATCGACCGAGTGCGTGAACACGACCCGGTCCTCGGTGAGCGTCCCGGTCTTGTCCAGGCAGGCGACGTCGATCGCGCCGAGATCGTGGATGCCCTCCGGCCGGGTGACCAGCACGCCCGCGTCGCGCAGCCGGGCGGTGCCGCGCAGCAGCGTCGTCCCGACGATCACCGGCAGCAGCTCCGGCGCCAGGCCGACGGTCACCGCGACCGCGAACAGCAGCGCCTGCTGGGCGTCCCCGGAGACCGTCCCGTTGATCAGCAGCACCAGCGGCGCCGCGACCAGCATGCACCGCACCAGCGTCCAGCTCACCGACCGCACGCCGCGGTCCACCGCCGACTCCGGGCGCGGCCGGTGCGCCCGCCCGGCCAGCTGCTCGGCGTGCGTGCGGGCCCCGGTCGCCAGCACGACGGCGGTGGCCGCGCCCCGGGTGACGGTGCTGCCGGCGAGCAGCAGCGAGCCGAGCGCGGTGACCGGCCGCCGGTCGTCGGCGGGCCGGTGCCGGGCCCGCCGCGGTCCGGGGCCGGTGCGGTCCGACGGCGGCGCCTTCGGCACCGGCAGCAGCTCCCCGGACAGCGACGACTGGTCGACGAGCAGCTCGTCGGCCCGCAGCAGCCGCAGGTCCGCCGGCACCGGATCGCCGGCGTGCAGCAGCACCACGTCGCCGGGCACCAGGTCCTCCGGCGGGACCTCGCTCTCCCGCGGCGCCGAGCCCGCAGCCGGCCGCCGCCGCACGGTGACCGTGGTGCCGACCCGGGCCCGCAGCACCCGGGCCGCGCGGCCGGTGCGGATCTCGTTCCACAGCCGCAGCCCGATGCCGAGCGCGGCGAGCAGCAGCACCAGCGCGGCGCTCGCCGCACCGTCGGCGACGGCGAGCAGCGCGCCCAGCACCACCATCAGACCGGCGAACGGGCTCGCGACGGCCCGCCGGACCCAGGTCCCCGCCGACGGGCTGCGCCCGGCCGCCGGGACGTTCTCGCCGTACTCGGCCGACCGCACCGCGGCGGCCTCCTCGGTGAGCCCGCGCCGGGACGTGTCGAGGCCGCGGAGCAGGGCGAACGCGTCGGCCACCGCCGCGTCGCGCAGCTCGGTCTCGCCGGGGGTGACCGGTGGCCCGGGCGGTGCGGGACCGGTGGGGGGCGAGCCGCCGGAGATCCGGCGGCCGGTCCGGTCCATCGCGCTCCTCGGGTCCCCGGCTCCACGCCCGGAACCGCTTGGGTAGGGTAACAGTTGCGTAGATAGCGCAACTGTCGCAACTGTCGGGGGTGTGGTGGACGAGCCGGAGCTGCTCGATCCCGAGCTGCTGGCCGATGCGGCCGCGGCGTTCGGGATCCTCAGTGCGACGTCCCGGCTGCAGATCGTCTGGCTGCTCGCGGCCGGCCCGCGCGACGTCGGGACCCTGGCCACCGCGCTCGGCCAGCCGGTCGCCGCGGTCTCCCAGCACCTGGCCAAGCTCAAGCTCGCCGGCCTGGTCCGGGCCCGGCGGGAGGGCCGCCACCAGATCTACGTGATCGACGATCCGGCCGTCGTCGAGGTGGTCCGTGCGGTCGTCAACGCCCGGACGGCACGCCGCTCCGGGCCGCTGGGCGAGCGGGGCACGGCGTGACGCCGCCCCGCCCGCCCCGGCCCGAGTCGCCGACCACCCCGGTGCCGCCGCGCCGCCCGGGCGCAGGTCCGCCACCGTCCCCCGGCGCAGGTCCGACACCGTCCCCCGGCGCAGGTCCGACACCGTCCCCCGGCGCAGCTGCGCCGCCGTCCCCCGGCCGCGCGCGCCCCGCCGGATCGGCTGCCGCAGGCCCGGCGGGATCGGGCGCCGCAGATCCCGTGGGACCCGGTGCCACGCGCCCCGCGGGATCGGGTGCCACGCGCTCCGCGGGACCCGGCCCCGCACGCCCCGCGGGATCGGGCGCCACGGGACCGGCGGGATCCGGCGCTGCGCGCCCCGCGGGACCCGGCGCCG